>DATAMS010000314.1:0-3313 GCA_036260495.1 Thermoanaerobaculia bacterium | reverse complement strand
CGCGCTCAGGTTCACGAGCAATGTCTCATCCGCCTCGGCAGTCACGTCGCCGTTGATCGAGACTGTGACGGGCTTCGTTGTCTGGCCGGGGCTGAAGGTCACCGTGCCGCTTCCGGCAACGTAATCGGAGCCGGCGGTGGCCGTCTGATCGGCCGTCGCATAATTGACGGTCACGGTCGCCGCCGATGCGGCCGAGAGGATGACGTTGAAGGTCATCAGCGACGTGCCGGCGTTCCCTTCGACGAGCGCCGCGTCGCTGATGCTGATCTGCGGAAGGACCGGCGTGGTAATTGCCTGGCAGGCGGAGAACTCCGAGGTGTTGCCGAGGGAGTCGGTGGCGGTGGCGGTGACGACACCGGCCGCGGTGCCCGGGAAGTTCACGTTGAAGGTGCCGATGCCGGATGCATCGGTGTTGACCGTGGCCTCGCCGAGAAAGGTCTGTCCTTCTCCGGCGCCGGATGGGTCGCACGCCGTGCTCTGGAAGAACTGCACGTTGTAAGCGCTGGAAGACATGCTGTTCAGCGTGCCGGCGATCGTGAGCGTTCCGGCGCCGAATTGGGCGGAGGTCAGCACCGGGAAATTCTGCAGATCGTTGAAAAGACCGGTGTCGCCATCGCCGGAATCGTTCGGCGTGATGCCGTCGTCGCCGAGGTCGATTCCGAGCGTGCCGTTGCTGTAGATCGAGTTATAGCGGATCGTATTCAGGCGGGACGTCTTCGATGTGAACGCCTGCAGCGCGACGCCGGCTTTCGTGTTGAACGCGATCGTATTCGGCTCTGCCTGCGTGCCGATGGTGTTCGAGAGCGCGCCACCAGAGAAACCGTCGGAGAGCGTGATGCCGTAGGTGTTCGGGAGTGGCGCCGTGCCGTCGGCGGTCGTGCCGATCTTGTTGCCGACGACGAGGATGTGGTTGCCGAGGTTGATGATGGAGATGCCCGCGGAGAATGTGGCGCTGATGTTGTTGCCGGAGATGACGTTGCCGCGGATCGTGTTGGCGTCCGGGCTGTTGAGCGAGATGCCCTGAAGGTTGGGCAGCGCGCCCGTGCCGGCGGCATTCGTGCCGATGTAGTTGTTCTGAATGACGTTGCCGGTCGTACCGCTGTTGCCCATCGTGATGCCGGCGGTCGTACTGCCGGAGATGATGTTGCGCGCGGCGGCGGTGGCGCCTCCCACGGTGTTGTTCGCGGCGGAATTGAGAATGAAAAACGCGTTGCCGTTGGCGGTCGCTGATGACGTTGCCGTGGCGGTGGCGTTCGTACCGAAGAAGTTGCCGTCGATGATGAAGTTCGTTGTGCCGGACATCTGAATGGCGTTATTCCATTTGGTAATCAGCAACCCGCGGATCTCGCCGCTGGTCACGGCAGCACTGAGATTGAAGCCAATGCCGTTGGAGATGGCGGTGCCGGTCACCTCGATCTGAAGAATGGCGTTGTCGCCGAGTGCCAGGGTGTTGGCGCTCGACCCGGCTTGCGAGTAGCCGTCGATGATCACCGCCTCGGTGATCGTCGGGAGGTTGGTCGTAGGAGCGATCGTGTGCAGGCCGCTCCCCGGGATCGCAAAGACGATCGTGTCGGCGCCCGCGGTCCCATTCGCATCGGTAATTGCCTGACGCAGCGAGCCCGCTCCGGAATCGAGCGTGTTGATGACGGTGAACGTAGACGCCTGGACGTTCGGTACAAGAAGAGTTGCCACGATGAATAGAGCGGCAGCGGCGAGCGCCGTCTGCGTCCGGGAAAAATGCATGAACGTTCTCCTATTTGCGGCTGGATGAAAGGTGACTCATCGTAGCCGGTATCCGAAAGCGGCTCGTGACGAAGGTCACGGATTGCATGCTTTGGACGAAAAGGAGTGATGCGACTGTGTTGACGGCTCAAATAGCGGCCGCAACACCGTCATCATCCAACCGGCCGGTCGTAAATCACACCTACTTCTTCACGTGCTTCACCGCCTCGATCAATTCCGGCGGGGCGTCATGGGCTAACTCCTCTTCCTTTTCGGCGACGCCGCGGACGAGGTCGATCGTTTCCTGGTAGCTGGCGAGGTAGGCGCGGCACGATGGACAGACGAGGAGGTGGAGGTCGAAAGTGGCGCGGGTTTCGGCGTCCAGTTCGCTGGCGACGTACGCGTCGAGGAATGAGATGAATTCGATGCAGGTCACGTGGCTCACATCGCACCTCGCATGTGAGGATCGAGCAGGGTGCGCAGGGCCTGGCGGGCGCGGTGGAGTTTGACTTTGAGGTTGTCGCGCGTGATCTGCAATTTCTCCGCGACGACCTCGGGTGACAGTTGTTCGATGTCGCGCAGGACGAGCACGACGCGATATGACTCCGGCAGACGATCGATGCACTCGCGGACGAGGGCGCGCGATTGCTCCCGCTGAAGAACGTCCTCGACACTCTCTTTCCAGCCGACCGACGATTGTTGTTGATGGCCGTCGGCTGCGAAGTGCGGCAGTAGCTCATCGACGTCCTGCTCGCGCCGGCGCTCGCGCACGCGAAGTTTCATCAGCGCGCAGTTCACGGCGATGCGGTGCATCCATGTCGAGAGGCGGCTCTCGATCTGAAAGTCGCCGATGCTGCGAAATGCGGCCACGAACGCTTCCTGCACGGCGTCGCGCGCTTCCTCTTCGTCGCGCAGGATGCGGCGGGTGACGGCGAGAAGCGGCGCGGCGTGGTTATCCACGAGCTCCTCGAATGCTCGTTCGTCGCCGGCGCGAAGCCGCTCGACGAGTCCGCGCTCGTCGGGACGCGCAGATGCCACTGATTGCATCGGGGAAGCGTAGCGCGTTTCCTCACGCGAAGGCGCGAAGACGCGAAGACGTGAAGAAGGCCAGGGATAACACTGGCGATCACTCTTCGCGGCTTCGCGTGAGCGACTTCGCGTGACCGTCACCCGGCGAGGCATCCCTCGAGCAGCGCGTTGAACATGTGTCCCGAAGTCACCAACCGGTCCGCCGCCTCCTCGGATAGCGGCTCAGCAAAGAGAAAGCCCTGCGCGTATTCACAGCCGAGCGATGCCAGCAGCCGGAGCTGCGTCTGCGTCTCCACGCCCTCGGCGATCACTTCGATGCCGAGGTTGTGGGCAAGGGCGATGATGGTCTTGACCAGCTCGCAGTGCTCGCTGCTCGAATCGAGCGTGCTCACGAACGAGCGGTCGATCTTCAGCGCGTCGATGGGAAGGTTGACGAGGTAGGCGAGCGACGAATAGCCGGTGCCGAAATCGTCGATGCAGAGCTCGATCCCGAGCTGGCGCACGCGCTCGAAGAAATCGGCGGCGCTTCGCTCCACCATCGCACTTTCGGTGATCTCGAGAC
>DATAMS010000517.1:0-7428 GCA_036260495.1 Thermoanaerobaculia bacterium | reverse complement strand
CAGTCGCCACCTTCTGCATTCTGCTTTCCGCCTTCAGTCTTCACGCGCAGGATCGCTACACGCCGGTCCAAACCGTGCCTCTCGGCGACGCGCTGCTTTCGCTTCCCACTTCGCATATCCCGACCGAGGGGACGTGGGAGGTGAAGTTTACACACCGGTTCAATCAGTCGATCGATCAGGGAAGTTTCAGCGATCGTGTTCACTCGCTTTGGGGACTGGACAGCAACGCCGACGTCGGCATCGGCTTCTCGTATGTCATCAGCCGCGATTTGCAGGCGACGTTCATGCGCAGCAACGCCAGCGACGACATCGAGTCATCGCTGAAGTACGTCGTGGTGCAGCAGGCGCCGGCGATACCGTTCTCGCTGGCCGTGCGCGGCGGGATGGATTGGCGGACCGAGCGCGATGTTGTCGACCGCACGTCGTTCTTCGCGCAGGCGATCGTCTCGAAGCAGATTGGGACACGCGCGGAGATTTTCGCGATCCCGACCTACGTGACGAATGCGGGCCGCGCAGTGAGCGGAACGAATTCCGTCGCGCTCTTCAAGCACGCGTTCAATGTGCCGGTCGGAGCCGCGCTGATGATGCGGCCCGGATTGAGTGTGATTGCGGAGCTGATTCCGAAGAATCGCGATCTGCCGTCAGCGATGAACGGTGGCGATTTCGGATGGGCGATTGGATTGAAGCGCGCGATCGGCGGTCACTACTTCGAGATCCTGCTGACGAACTCGAATGCGACGCATGCCGATCAGTATGTGACGTCGACCTACCAGGGCTCGCCGTTGAACAAGAGCGACATTCACCTCGGGTTCAACATCGAAAGGCGCTTCGGGCGCGTGAGGCACTGATGAGGATCAGGGCGTCGTAGGACCGTCGGAGGTCGGGTGTCGGAGCACAAACCACTCTGGCTTCTCCGACACCCGACCCCCGACAACCGACTCCCGTCTATAGGATTTCTTTTCCTTCGACGACGAGATCAGCCATGTCGATGTCGGCGTTCGGATCCGATGGATCGTTCTTGCGCTGCTCCCGCTTCTCTGCTTTTTGCTGCTGGCGCTCGCGTTTGGCCTGCTCGCGCTGACGTTTGACGACGGAAACCTGTGGTCTTCCCATAAACCTCCACACAACGAAAAGGGCAGGATCGCTCCTGCCCTTTCGTCGATCAAAAGATCGGCTACTTAGACTGCGACGACGTTCGCCGCCTGCAGGCCTTTCGGCCCTTTGACGACGTCGAACTCAACCGCTGCACCTTCCGGAAGCGACCGGAATCCGGCGCCCTGAATCGCGGAGAAGTGGACGAATACGTCGTCTCCATTCTCGCTGGTGATGAACCCGAAACCTTTGGCGTCGTTAAACCACTTCACATTGCCTTGTGTTCTCATCTTGAATCTCCTTTCTGTGCTGCCATCGGAGATTCAAAAACGGTGTTCTTCGTCTCGGTAAGGCAAATCACGGATGCACAGCCGAACCGGCTGGGGTGGCACGCTATTCCGAGGAGTCGGGGGTCGGGAGTCGGGGGTCGGACATAAACAAAGAAGCGTCGCGGCCTCTCTCCGACACGCGACTCCCGACTCACGACACCCGCAATTATGGCGGCACGTTTGCAGTTATTCGGGATAACCATGCGCTGCCCGGAATGCAACCGACCGTACGAAGCTGGGGCAGCCTCCTGTTCCAATTGCGGACTGCTTCTTCTGAACCTCGCTCCCCACCGCCGCGGCGAAGATCTGGCGACGAAGAAACGCCGCGCCGCCGATCAGCTCGCTCCCTGCAAGTTCTGCGGCAGCGAGATCCCGCAAAGCGCGATCCGCTGCAAGCAATGTTCGGAGATCGTCAACGACGAGTTCTACCGCGAGCGTGCGCAACGAACGCGCTCCCGCATCAATCATGCGAGCTGGGTGGCCTACATCTTTGGACTCGGTGCGCTTCTCGTGTTCCGTCCCGTCGGCCTGGTATCGATCGCGGCTGGATTACTGCTCTCGATTCTTTACTACGCGATTCCGGTCGAGCCGCCGGCGTCGAAGCGTAATCCACGCCCTCGCCTCTCGCTCTGGCAACGCATCAAGCAACAGGTGAAGCTCGAGCGGGTGTCGATTCCGATTCCCAACTTTCCGAAGCGGAAGATCGTCTTCATCGGCACGCCGCTGATCGCCGCAATCGTCGGGTACTCCGCGAACGTCATCCTGCTCCAGCAACCGGTGAACGCAGTACTCCACGAGAATGCTGCATTCAGCGGGATGGAAGTGTCGGCGCACTACCAGTACTACATGGTGCCAGGCGTCGTCGTCTACGATCTTCGCAGCATCGGCGTGCGCCAGACACCGATCGATGTGCACACGGCCTTCCTCGAGTTCGCGAAGAAGGTCCGCGACAAACGCTATCAACGCGTCGACCTCGAATACCGCGGTACGACGAAGTTCTCGATCGACGGCGCATCGTTCCACAAGCTCGGCGATGAGTACGCGAAACGCAATTTCGACTACGTGCTCTACACGTTCCCCCGCCTTTTCCACCGCGTCGGCGCGCCTGCTCCGGCACCATCGTCATCCGTCTCGGACCGCGACGCGCTGCTGCAGTTTCACCGGCAGTGGTATGGCGATGATCATCTGACGCGGACTGTGGCCGAGGGGATGTAGTCACGCGGAGACGCGGGGGACGCGGAGAGAAACTACAGCAGCCTCTCAGCCTCCAGCTCCATTGTCAGCGACCGCGCATCGTGGAACTGAAATGCTCGCATCCCCAGCGCGCGCGCTGCCAGCACGTTCTCCAGCAGGTCGTCGATGAAGATTGACTGATCCGCCGTTGCGCCGATCGTCTCCAACGCGCGGCGGTAGAAATCGGGATCGGGCTTGGCGGTCTTGATCCGGTGCGAGAAGACGAAGATGTCGTTCTTCTCGAAGATCGTGGCGAATTGGCGCGGGATCGTTTCGGCATGAATCTCGTTGGAGTTCGACAGGAAGGCGACGTTGTAACGCCGCCGCACGCGCTCCAGCAGCTCCTCGACACCGGGCATCGTGCCGTCGAAGAAGTCCGACCATGTTCGATGAAAATCACGGATCGAGCCGTTGTAGCCGGCGTGGTCGCAGAGAAACTCGTAGAACTCATAGAACGAAACCGCGCCGCGCTCCATGTCGCGATACGCGCCCGGCTCCTCCAGCAGGTCGACCAGCTCATCACGCGACATCGACGACTCCTCGCAGATCGCTCCCAGCACCCGCTCGTAAGCGAGCTTGATGATCGTGTTACCGAGGTCGAAGAGGAACCAGGTGGTTTGCATGGTTGCTGGGTTGCTGACTTGACTACTCGAACCAAGGCACTAATTAAAATCCGTCCAGTACGACCCGGAGAACATCGACGCACTCTGCCATCGTGATTGCGCCGGGCAGAAATCGGGCTCGAGCATCACAACCAAGGCCACCAGGATTGGAAGTAGAGCCGCTCCATCAAAAGTTGTGGGTGTGAAGCGACGACCTACACCTTAGATCTCTTCATGAGACACGAGGTGCCCGCGAATCCAACCGCTTCCCATCCTTCCGAGCCCAAGCGGTTTACGTGTTCAATGAGTCCGCCATTCATCGAGAGGCGCTTCTTAGTATCACCAAAGATGATCGTCGTTCTTGCTCGGTCAGATTCCACGAACGCCGGCGTCGTATCGCTCTCAACGTAGCAATACTCCCATCTGAAGCTCATTGAGACCCCTTCCCGATCCTAGCACCGATCTCCCACCGCTGGCCTATCGCCTAGACGCATGCGTGTTGCGATGGACGAGCTCTTCAACCGCGCAACCTAATCTCAACTACATCCGGAACACCCCAAACCTCGGGTCCTCAATCTTCGCGTTGTACGAGATGGAGAGGCCGAGGGCGAGGTAGTTGCGCGTTTCGGCAGGATCGATCACGCCGTCGTCCCAGAGGCGCGCCGTCGAGTAGTACGGCGACCCCTCGGTGTCGTACTTTTGCAGAACAGGATCGGCGATGGCGCGCTCGTCCTCCGCGCTGAAATCCTTTCCCTCGCGCGCGAGCTGATCGCGCTTCACGGTCGTCAGAACGCCGGCCGCCTGCTCGCCCCCCATCACGCTGATCCGCGCGTTTGGCCACATCCAGAGAAAGCGCGGCGAGTAGGCGCGGCCGCACATGCCGTAATTCCCGGCGCCGAATGAGCCGCCGATGATGACCGTGAACTTCGGCACCGTCGAGTTGGCGACGGCGTGAACCATCTTCGCGCCATCTTTGGCGATGCCGCCGCGCTCGTATTCTTTGCCGACCATGAAGCCGGTGATGTTCTGTAAAAAAATCAGCGGGATTCGGCGCTGGTTGCACAACTCGATGAAGTGCGTGGCCTTGAGCGCGCTCTCGGAAAAGAGCACGCCGTTGTTGGCGAGGATGCCCACTTTGTAGCCGAAGATGCGCGCGAAACCGGTCACGATCGTCGGCGCGTATCGCTCCTTGAACTCCTGGAACTTCGAGCCATCGACGATGCGGGCGATGACCTCGCGCACGTCGTACGGCTTGCGGGTCTCACTCGGAATCACGCCATAGATTTCCTTCGCATCGAATTTTGGATCTTCAGGCTCGATGCGCGTCGGAGGCTCGCGTTTTTCCAGCGGCAGGTTCTCGACGATGTTCCTTACGATGGCAATGGCGTCGTAATCATCCTCGGCGAAGTGATCTGCAACCCCGCTGATCCTCGTGTGCACATCCGCGCCACCCAACTCCTCGGCAGTGACTTCTTCGCCGGTGGCCGCCTTCACGAGCGGAGGTCCGCCGAGGAAGATGGTGCCGGTGCCTTTGACGATGACGGCTTCGTCGGACATCGCCGGAACGTACGCGCCGCCGGCGGTACACGAGCCCATCACCGCTGCGATCTGCGGAATCTCGGCTGCCGACATGATGGCCTGGTTGTAGAAGATCCGCCCGAAGTGATCGCGATCCGGAAACACCTCGGCCTGCATCGGCAGAAACGCGCCGCCGGAATCGACGAGGTAGATGCACGGCAGATTGTTCTGCAGTGCCACTTCCTGCGCGCGCAGATGCTTTTTCACGGTCAGTGGAAAGTACGTGCCGCCTTTGACCGTGGCGTCGTTGGCGATGATGAGGCATTCGCGCTGCTGGATGCGGCCGATGCCGGTGATGATGCCGGCGGCCGGCGCGCCATCGTCGTACATGCCGTTGGCGGCGAGCGGCGAAAGCTCGAGGAAGGGTGTGTCGGGATCGAGCAGCGCCGCGATCCTTTCGCGCGGCGGCACCTTTCCCTGTTCCTTGTGGCGCGCCACGTACTTCGGTCCGCCACCCTGCCGCGCCGCTGCCAGACGCTGATTCAGCTCATCGACGAGCGATTGCAGAGCGCTGGTGTTGCGGCGGAAATCGTCCGACGCGTTGTCGATGTGTGTCTCGAGCGGTTCCATCCTGAGCGGGCGCAGCCTACATGGGCGTGGCGCGCGCCGCAACCACGGGCATCGCCGAGGAGTAAGAGTTGCGGCCGGACGAATCCGACCGCAACTCCGAGAAACTCAGCGTCCGCCGACCCAGAACTCGGCGCGGCAGCCGTTCCTGACCCAGATTCCCCGGCGGTCATAGCCCCAGGTCCGGCCTTCGATACACTCGTTCCGGCTGAGCGTACGCGAGATGCGGACACCGGCGTCGGTGTCGACTTCACACCGATGGCGCGTGTTGTTCTCCGATTCGCAGGTGACCAATCGTCCGCGCCGGCCGTGATGCTCTTCCTCGCGGCTTTCTTCGCGCTCGCGATGGAGCACGAACTCAGCGCGGCAACCGTTGCTCACCCAAACGCGGTGGCGGCCTTCGAGACCCCACGTCCTGCCAAGGACGCAGTCGGTGCGGCTGAACTGGCGCAAAAGCTCGACGCGTCCGACGCCTTCGAAACCGCATTCGTGGCGGCTGCCACGGTCGGAATCGCAACGGAACGTCTCCGCGAAGACAGCGGTGGTGAGCAACGACGCGATGATGACGAGACCAAACAATTTTGCTTTCATGAAAATCTCCCCCCGAAGATTGATTTGATGACTACACATTCACGGCGCGCCGAATGGCATCGACGGCCGCCGCAGTTGGTGTCCCTGGAAGAAAAATCTCGCGGATTCCGATCGCTTTCATCTTCGGAATGTCCTTCTCCGGAATGATACCGCCGGCAAAGACGACGATCGCTTCGGCGCTTTCTTCGTGCAGCAGCCGCATGATCTCGGGAAACAGCACGTTGTGCGCGCCGGAGAGGATCGAAAGGCCGATGGCATCGACATCCTCCTGCACCGCCGCCGCCACGATCTGTTCCGGCGTCTGCCGCAGACCGGTGTAGATCACTTCCATGCCGGCATCGCGCAGAGCGCGGGCGATGATTTTCGCGCCGCGGTCGTGGCCGTCGAGGCCGGGCTTGGCAATCAGTACTCGTATCTTTCGCTCGCTCATTTTCCGAAGTCTATCCCGAGGAGTGCGGGGGCGAATCGTCAGTGCGGAACTTCGAGAGGATCACGAGGTCGTGGTAGCTGCCTTCGCGGAAGAAGTCGCGGCGCAGAAGGCCCTCCTGCACGAAGCCGAGCGCTTCCAGCACATGCTTCGCGCGGTCGTTGTAGTCGAACACGTTGATGCGAAGCTTGCCGAGGTTCATCTCGTCGAAGGCGAAGCGGACGAGAGTCTGGATGGCATCGCCGCCGAAGCCGCGGTTCCACGCCGTCGGCTCGCCGATGAACAGCCCGAACCACGCCGTCTGCGAAACCCAGTCGATGTCGTGAATCGAGGCGTTGCCGATGTGCGTGCGATCGTCGCGCCGCTCGATGGCGAAGTGACGCTCGACGTTGCTCGCATGCATGGCCCGGTCGAGCCACTCGATCTCGTTCTGAAACGCGATCGGATAGCGCGTCTTCAGCGTGCGCACGATGTTCGGATCGTTGATCCAGCGGTAGCAACGCTCAGCGTCGTCGCGCTCGAACGCGCGCAAGATCACGTGCTCGCCGGCGATCATGAAACGCCGCCGCGCCGGCTCTTTCCCCTGGTCCGCGAAATCGCGTTCGGTGCGAGGCATGGATTCGATTATATGAGAGCGGTTTGATTGAGAATGGACATTTGACAATTGACAATTGACAATGGACAACTAGCCCGGCGCTTTGGGACCGTTTGACGTTGTCAATTGTCCATTGTCAATTGTCCATTACCAATCTCACCCCGCCAAAACAACCTTCGGCCGCACTTCGACCGGCCCGCCTTCGCGCAGGATGTTGATCACTTCGCCGATCACGACGAGCTGATCCTCCGGATTGCCAAGGGCGAGGAGATCGCCGGCGCGAACGGGGTCGTGCGGCGTCATGATGACCGGCTGTCCTCGCATCAGCTTCCCCTGCTGCGACCAGTCGATGCGCACGCGCGGCAGCGGCAACTCGATGTCGGAAAGCGACTGAAAGTGCGGCATCGTCATCAA
>DATAMS010000482.1:0-5527 GCA_036260495.1 Thermoanaerobaculia bacterium | reverse complement strand
CGGCCACGTTGTACTGGTAGCGATTCGACGCGAAGTTGCCGAAGACGCGGACGCCGAGGTTCGTATCGTTGAAGATGAAGCCGCGGAAGTCGCTGTTGAACGGCTGCGAGCCGACGCGGATCGAGATGAAATCGTAGTTCGGCGAGACGTCCTTGATCTTGCGCTCGTAGAAAAACTCGTTGAGCGAAACCTGGGCGTCCGTGCGCGACGTTCCACGGCGGACATCCGGTTTGACCAGCCCGTTCTCGCGCAGATGGACGTAGTTGAGATTGGCGATCAGCGTGGCTTTGAAGCGCTGCATGATCGGCTTGAACGCGGTGTCGCCCTGAAAGAGGTCGAACGAGGCGATCAGGTTTTCGTTGAAGAGATTCTGATTGTCTTTGCCGAACACCGTGATCGACGTTGGCTTGACCGCGCTGACGCCCGACGGCGTCGGCAGCGTGCGCGACTCCGCAAGCGTGTCGCTGATTCCGGTGAAGTCGAAGAACCAGTCTTTGCCGAAGATCGGAAGGTCGCCTTTGATGAGGTTCTGGTTGTACGGATCGAGCGTCGCGCCTCGCTTGCCGATGGCGCGCGCTTTTGCCTTCTCATCAAGCTCGTACGGCGGCGGCGCGATCCGCCAGCGGTCCGTCATCTCCTGATACGCATCAGGATGCGGAATCTCCGGCGTGCCGTAGCGCATGACCGGCTCGATCGGCGTCTGGCGCTGGACGTTGCCGGGAAGCTGCACGCGCAGGAGTTGCGTGGCAGTGACGCCGCCGGACGTCGCGGTGATCGTCCACGTTCCGGTTTTCACTGGCGGCGTCCATATCAATGTCCAATGTCCGGTCGCATCGGCGGTCGTTTGTCCGTTGCCGGATTTTTCGATTGCGATGGCGATGACGGCACCCGGCGCCGACGTTCCGCTCAACATGAACGGCACGCCCTCGGCGTAGACGGGTTGGTCATCATTAATAGTGATGGTGGTCGCGGCTTGCGCGAAGGCATTTGTGGCGAGTAGAGCGACGATGACGAGGATAAATCGCAGGCGGGCCGCCTGCGGTACAGCCGTCGAGCCGACGGCGCTACGCCTTGAAACGGCGCTACTCCTTCCTACGGACACGGGTTGCCTCCGCACTCCGTAACTCCCTCGGGGCTGCGCGGGAACTTGAACATCGGAAGGCGCGCGCCGTTGACCTTGAGTTGATCGGCCCACTTGTCGGTTGGCGGGAGGAATTCGCCAGCGCCGAGGTAGGCGACGTAATCATCCTGCTCGATGCCGTCGCCGCTGACTCCGAGTCCTCCGACGAGCTTTCCGTTTTGCACGAGCGGCGTCGATCCGCCGAAGAAAATCACGCCGTTCTGATTCGGGTTCGGCGCCTGCGATCCCTGGCTGCACGTGTTGGCGATGTTCGGCAGAAACAACGTTGAGTACCACGGCCCCGGACCGACCTCGAATACATTCGAGTCGATGCCGGGCGGGTAAAGCGGCTGCGCACCGAATCCAACCGTGCGGCCAGTGACCCAGTAACCAGCAGGAATGCCGGGAAGATCGTTGCGGACACTCGGATCGCTCCCGTTGAAGTACGCGACATTGCGAGCCTTCTCGAGCACGACGTCGACCGCATCAAACAGCGAGTCGGGCATCCGGTAGTGCGCCAGGACCGTTCCGTCGATATCGGCCACGGTGATGATCATGCGGGTGTAGCTGCTGAGCGGCAGCCGCACCTGCGCGCGCGTCTTCTTCGATGCTGCGACGGAGCGCTGGATGATTGCGTCGACCTGGGTTGCCGTGAGGCCGCCCGGAAACGCGCTAGCGTTCGGGCCAACCAGATAGCCGACTGGAGGACAGCCGCCGTTGAACGGCCCATAGACGAACGTGCCGCCGGTAAATCCCGCGGCGGTTCCCGCCGATGCGCCTTTGAGGAGTTGAAGTCCGACCGGCAGCCCATCGGTGTTGAACCGCAGCTTCTGATCCGGTCCGATGAACGGCAGGCGGATCCCGTCGATGAAGACATTCTGCGGATCCGGCAGCGGATAGCTCGGCAGAGGGATGATCGGCGCGACACCAGCGTTGAGCGGACCGAACGCGCCGGTGACCGCGGCGAACTCGCCGAACTGCGGATCGCCGGGAATGCCGGCGACGCCGACGGCGCCGAGAAGTTTGCCGGTTCGGGCGATTCCCTGCTTGACCGCGCTGACGTCGAGGATGCGATAGAGCGGAATGCCGCCCGCGTTGACCGGCCGGTTGCCGGCTTCCTGCGGGTACGGCCCGTCATCGGGCAACGTTTTTCCGGTGACGAGGCCAGGACCGCAGCCGGAGCGATCGGCGGCCGGACACGGCTTCGGCGCGCCGGTGAAGGACGCAAACTGTCCGATCGATTTCGCGCGGGGAACGCATTGGTTCGCGTTCCATAACAGGTTCACATCGCATCCGCGGTTGGATTGCTCGATGCCATACAACGCGCCGACCGGAGCGTTGACGACGCCCGGCGGAAAGTGAACCTGCGAGATCGTGCGCACGGTGCGCGACGAGAGCGGCGCCTGACTGTTGCTGAAAAACGCGGCGGTGCGGGCGACGCCGAGGGCGATGTCATCGTTGGCGGGGTTGGCGTTGGCCTGACGAAACACCGCAACTGGCCGGCCGGTGCGGTCGACGATGGCGATCGTCGCGGTGTCGCCCGCGAGTGCGGTCGCTGCCGCCTGCACGATCGCATTCGCCTCGACCTTCGAAATTGCGCTGAACGATTCAGGAATACCGCTGCCGATCGTTCCATCAGTGCAAACGTCGGGAACAACTGCCGTCAAAGGAATGGCGCATGAGGGAGGATCGGGCACCGTCGCCAGCACATTCGCGCGCCTTCCGGTCGTGCGGCCCTGCGCAAGGCACACGGTGGCGGCCGAAAAAATGAGGATCGATGTGACGCTCGGACGCATCCGCGGTCTCCTCCCCTTTCCGTCAAATCTGATACACGAACGTGGCAGCGTTGTCGGCAAGCACGAGGACGTCGCCTCGCTTGAGCTGGTGCTCCGTGATTCGTTCACCGCCGGCCTTCCCGAGGAAGGTGCCGTTGGTCGAGTTCTGATCGATGGCCATTACCTTACCATCACGCGGAATAATTCGAACATGCCGCTTTGAGATCCGCTTATCGGCAATGGCCACTTGTGAGAGCGCGGGATCACGGCCAATATAAAGACCGCTTTCCTCAATAATGAAACGCTGACCTTCGAGCACGCCGCTGGTGCATTGAATCAATCCATACCATTGCACCATGACCGTCGCTCCGCCCTCGGACTGCGGCTCCGGCATGGGCGCCATGCTCGTTACGTCCTTGCCCGCTTTCTTCTCGGCATTGATCGATGCCGGCACAGCCGGTGCCGCGGCGTCGTCGGCGGTCTGCAACGGCGGAATCTTCGCGCTGGGACCTTCCCGTGGCGCGGCGCCGCGTACTCCAGCCGCGCGATCGAGCTCGCCCGCTCTTATCCGTTGAACGAGCGCGATGCCTGCCGGCACGAGAACGACCAGCAACAGCAGAACAATCGCCCAAAGAAGTACGGTGTTCAGCATCCCCGCTCCGCCTCCCAATGCATTCATTGCACGCGGCGCACGCTGTTTGAATGCAGGCGCCATCCTGGTCAACAACAGTCTCGAACGCTCATGATACTCATGACACGTCGCGCAACTGCTGGATGATTTCGCGGATGGTCCGCCATGGCATCCGGTGCAGTCCTTACGCGACGGCATGAGCACGTCTGCAGTATTCGTGCTCTGCCGCGCGTTTTCGTGACACGACTCACAAGAAAGATTGCGATGCTGCGTGTGCGTGAACTTGGCGTGCAACAGCCAGCGCGCCGGAATCTCGGGCGGCTTTGCGGCGATGCGCGTTCCGGCACGCTCGATGATGTGACACTTGCTGCACTTCGTCTTGATGACCTGCTCGGCATTGAGAACGGCGCGCGCGTCGGGAGCGACGGGCGGCCGCGACGTGAGGATGCGGCGAATCTCGTCGGGAGACTTGCCAACGATGTCGCGATTGCCCGCGTAGGTCGCCAGAACGAATCCATAAACCAGCCCGGGATCGCCGCCGTGCGGTACTTCCACGTCGGGAAAGCGCGGATCGAACGTCAGCTTGTGGCAGCGCTGGCAGGCGTCGCGGAACTTGAGAGCGACCGGATCGGCCTTCCCTTTTGTCTCGACGAGCTTGTGGCATTGAACGCACTGCAGTTCTTCGCGCCGCCCCTCGCCGTTGAAGATGCCGCCAGCCTTGAGGTGCAACGCGTGATTGAAACGAAGCGTGTCGGGATCGCTGCGCGGCGAAAAATCGGGATGCTGTCCGCCGAAGCTGGTGATGCTCAGTAAATCCTTTGCTCTCGCCACTTCCGGATTCTTTACATGCGCGAGAAGGTCGCGATGGCACGTCGAGCATGTCGCGTCGGCCGAGGCGGCGAGTTTGGCGATATCGCGATGCTCGGAATGGCAGTCAGCACATGCCGGCGCGCCGGTCTGCTGTTCGGCGTGCGGAAGCTTGCCGTGGCATTCGGTGCAACTGGCGTCCGCTACGCCGCGCCACGGATCGTGGCACGCCCGGCAGTTCTTCGCGATCGGCTCGCCGTTGGCGTCCTTCGCGTGCGCATGCGCGGACGAGACCCCGCCCGGCATGAACGCAGTCTGCTTCTCAGGTTTGGTGACTTCGGCAACGACGAGGAATGCAATGATGAGAAGGATGGCAACGAGCGACCGTTTGGTCAGCCATGCGCGCTTGAGGCGGAATGCGTCGGCATAATCGATCTTCGGCGCCTTGAGGACACCACCGCGCGCGCCAACAACGCCTGGCCCGGCCGCATCATCGTCAATAAAGCCGCCCGCTGACGTAGCCGTCGAGCTCACGCGGAGAAACAACGGCTTCCCGATCTCGAGCACTTGCACTTCGATGCGCAGATCGCCGATCTCGATCACGTCGCCACGCGATAACCGCGCGGTTTCGACGGGACGGCGATTGACGTACGTCCCGGTAATGCTCCCTTTGTCCGTAATCGTGAAACCGCTGGCGTCGCTCTCGATGACGGCATGTTCAAGCGATACCGCAGGATTCTCGGAGCGCAATTCCGCATTCGTCCCCCGCCCAATGCGCAGCAATTTGCCCCGCACCTGCGTCAGGGCCAGCCCGCGGCCGGAAGCGCGCTGGAGGACGAAACTCACGGAAGGACCTCGAGTCTGTCGCAGGCTGAAGCGGGCTCATAACATTGGCGACCGAATCCCCTGAACCCCCGGCTGAAGCCGGGGGCTACGGAACTGACGCGCGCATTGCGCGCGACCACGTCCAATTCAGATTGCGTTCGAAACGCCATTGCAATCGCTAGGAGTTCGTACTCGGCCCAAACCGCACCTGAGTGCCGGACAAGATCCGTAGCCCCCGGCTTCAGCCGGTTGTTGACCGCGCGACGCAAACCCATCCGAGCCCGCTTCAGCGGGCGACAGAGACCGCGGACGACGTAGCCGGAGATGACGTTCCATGTTGAACGTTGAGCGTTGAATGTTGAATGTTGA
>DATAMS010000447.1:0-2652 GCA_036260495.1 Thermoanaerobaculia bacterium | reverse complement strand
ATCAGGGGCAATGTCTGCGATGCTCGACATAGGCCAGTGGTAAAAAACCGAGTGAACGTGGTTTGCAAGTTTTGTTCTCACCGATTTTCGTGGCTTTTGACGTGGCGTCTTTCGCGCTCTTCGTTCCGCCTGTTGTTCGCGCTCAAGATGATCTGGATGTCGTGATTCGTTGCCGTAATCGGTGACTTCTGGAAATTACCCTCGGGCTTTCTTCCGGCATCGTTCACGAATGTGATTCGAATCACACTTTCCGCCGGACCGCGAACCTACCTTCCGGCGAACCCCATACGTGATTTCGTAAGGAGAGTCAGATGAAAAAGGCTACCCGGGTCTTTCTCCCTGCTTTAGCACTAGCCACGCTTTTCCTCGTTCCGACGCTCTTCGGCCAGAGCGCCAGCGGCGCCATCCACATCGTTACCGACGACGGCACGCGCAATATCGAGTTCAACGCCAAACTCGGTTCGGGCGGCACACCGTCGGGCGAGATCAAGTTCACCGGACCGCTGTCGGTTCCCGATCAGGATGTCGATGGCGACGGCACCGGAGATCCGAGCGCGGAGTCATCGACGCTTTCTCTGCGCGTCGAGATCGACTGCCTGAAAATCGATGGCAACCGCGCCGTATTGGCAGGGCTGGTCAAAGAATCGAACGTCGGCGCCTACATCGGCCGGCGCATGCTGCTCACCGTGGAAGATGGCGGCGAAGGAACGAACGCGCCACCGGATCGCTACACGTGGGGCCAGTACCGGTCGACAGCCGCAACCTGGGTGGCCAGCGACGCGGAGCTGGAATTCGATTCAGGCGCCGGCCTGACATGGACCGCCACCGACTTCGAACGGGATGACGACGCCGGCATCCCATCCAATCGACCCGCGGGAACCGATTGCAAGACTTTCTCGCTCTCGTCATACGCGCTCGAAGAAGTGCCGCAGGGAAGCGGGAACGTGCAGGTCAGGCCGTAAGCAAATCGCGAAGGCGGCCGGGATCACCGGCCGCATGGATCTCCGGCAAACCTCAGATAATGAGATCCGTAGCCCCCGGGCTTCAGCCCTTCACCCGGGGGTCTTCGCGAACGCTCAATGAACCTCAAGCCCGCTTCAGCGGGCGACAGGGAACGATTCGAGTAACACCAGCGAATACGCGACCGAAATCTCGCCATCGTCCCTTGCAAGCGTTTCGCGCGAGCAACCGAACATCACGTCATCAGAGTCTGTCGCCCGCTGAAGCGGGCTCGAAAATCCTCAGGCGACTCCGGAGACCCCCGGCCGAAGCCGGGATACGGGTCTTGAAACCGAGACCCGTTGTCCAGATCACGTTTGTGTTCGATTCGATGCGCATCTACAACATCCACATACAATTGCCGCGTGGGATCGTCAGTCTTCATCGATCGCGCGACTGTCGCCGGATCGAACGGCAACGACATCGTGCGTGACGTCTCCCTGCGCATCGATCCGGGCGAGTCGGTGGCGGTGATTGGAAGAAGTGGCGCGGGAAAGACCACGCTGCTCCGGCTTCTCAATGGGCTGGCCGTGCCGCGCAGCGGATCAGTCGTCATCGATGGCTCGATCCTCGGCGCATCCGGTCTCGCCAAGCGGCGCCGCCGCATCGGCACGATCCTGCAGGCTCCCGCGCTATTTCCTCATCGAACGGTATTCGAAAATGTGGCCACCGTTCCCCGCCTCTTCGGCTGGACCGATGAGCGCATCCGGCGAGAGAGTGCGGCAATCCTCCAGCGCCTGGACTTGCCCTTCGATCGATTCGCAGATCGCTTTCCGCGCTCGCTTTCCGGAGGCGAACAGCAGCGCGTCGGGATCGCCCGCGCCATGGTCGCCGATCCGCCGCTGCTGCTCTGCGACGAGCCGTTCAGCGCACTTGATCCCATCGTCCGCCGCGATCTTCAGGACACTTTCGTTGCGCTGCGCGATGGCGGCAGCGTCACGCTGCTGTTCGTCACACACGATGTTGCGGAGGCGCTTCGCGTGGCGCGCAGAATCGTGCTGATCGACGGCGGAGCGATCGTCGCCGATCTTCCGGCCGGCGATTTCGTGCGATCCGCGCATCCGCTCATTCATCGCTTTCTCGACGCCGCGCGCATTCCGGAGGCGTCGTGAGCGACCTGACCTCGGAGATCATTCACGCGACGGCGCAACACCTGCTGATCGTCGGTGTGGCCATGCTTGTTGCGACGTCCGCGGGGATACCCATCGGAATCGCCTGCCTCCGCAATCCGCGCGCCGGCCGCATCGTCCTCCGCCTGATCGACATCATCCAGACCATTCCCTCGCTGGCGCTCTTCGGCTTCCTCATTCCGTTGCCGTTCATCGGCGGCATCGGAATCCGCACCGCAATCGTGGCGCTGATTCTTTACTCGCTGCTGCCGGTCGTCCGGAACACGGTGACCGGAATCGCCGGTGTCGACCCATTGATCCGCGAGGCGGCCACGGCTCTTGGAATGACCGAGCGCCAGCGACTGATGAGGATCGATCTCCCGCTAGCCCTGCCGTCGATCTTCGGAGGTATTCGCATCGCCACGGTGATCGCGATCGGCGTCGCGACGATCGCAGCCGCAGTCGGCGGCGGCGGACTGGGTACGTTGATCTTCCGCGGCGTAGCCATGGTCGACAGCACGCGAATCCTCGCCGGCGCGCTGCC
>DATAMS010000444.1:0-4959 GCA_036260495.1 Thermoanaerobaculia bacterium | reverse complement strand
CGAAGGGCCAACCGACCGGTGAGGCTCTCGTAAAGGCGATGCAGGATCCGCGCGCACGGGGCCTTCGCATTGAGCGTAGGGGGACGCGTGCGCCGGTCCGGGGTGTGAAGTTGTGAAGGGCTGGCTCCTCGATACTAACGTCATCTCCGAGTTACATCGGCCCAGGCCCGAGGCGAAGGTAGTGCAGTTCATCGCCGGGAACCCGCTCGATCTCATGTATGTCAGTGTCGTGACCTTGGCCGAGATCCGGTTTGGTATTGAAGTCGTCAAAGACCTGAACCGGAGGATGGACCTGAACGACTGGCTCGCTCACACCGTGCGCCCTATGTTCGAGAACCGAACTCTCGATGTTACCGAAGACATTATGCTGACGTGGCAGCTACTCGTCGAAGATGGCCGAAAAATGGGTCATACATTCACGCAACCAGATCTGATCATCGCCGCGACCGCCATCCATCACGGACTGACAGTGGTTTCTCGGGACACGAACGACTTCAAGAAGGCAAACGTCACGCTGCTAAATCCATGGGAATCCTCATGACGGATCGCCGCCAAGCTTCGCGCTAGAATCCGCGTCGTGGCCGATCAATCCTTCTCCCGCTGGCGTCCTCATCCCTGGCACGGACTGCCCGCCGGTCCCGATGTCCCCAGCATCGTCAATGCGTACATCGAGATCACGCCGTTCGATCTCATCAAATACGAAGTCGACAAGGCCAGCGGCTACCTTCGCGTCGATCGTCCCCAGCGAACGTCGTCGCAGCCGCCTGCACTTTACGGATTTATCCCGCGGACCTACTGCGGTCCGCGTGTCGCCGCGCTGACGCCCGTGACGAAGCGTGGCGACGGCGATCCGCTCGACATTTGTGTTCTCAGCGAGCGGCCGATTGCCAAGTCGGAGATCATTCTTTCCGCGCGCGTCATCGGCGGATTGCAACTCGTCGATCGCGATGAAGCTGACGACAAGATCATTTCTGTGCTGCAGGGTGATTACGTCTGGGGAGATGCGCACGATCTCAGCGACGTTCCCGCGGTGCTCATCGAACGGCTAGAGCACTACTTCGCAACCTACAAGCTCGTCCCCGGCGGTCCCGTCAATATTCGCATCTCCGGCTCGTACGGTTTCGCGCACGCGCACGCCGTCGTGCAGGCGGCGATGGACGACTACGCCGAGCTGTACCCCGATCAACAGCCGTGAAGGACTTCATCCTCGAAGTCTCGTTCGATGCGTGCGACCTTGCGCTCGAAGATCTCGTGCAGTCGCGGCTGTTCCTGACGCAATCGACCGGCAGCGCATCGTCCGAGGCGAATGGGACTTCGATCGTTTCCGCGTACTTTGACTCGGCGAGCGATCGTGACGATGCGGCGGCGGAGTTGCGCGACCTCGACGGCATCGCTCTCCACGCCACCGAGCGCGAACGGATCGATTGGCTCGAGCACTACCAGCAATCGCTCGAGCCGCTGTTCATCGGCAATCACTTCATCGTCGCGCCGGACGCGTCGCTGATTCCGAGCGGCACCAACCGCCACGCGCTCGTCGTGCCGCAGGAGCAAGCCTTCGGCACCGGCTCGCACGAAACGACGTCACTCTGCATCGAGATCCTGGAAACGATGGACGTCGCCGGCAAACGCGGACTCGACATCGGCGCCGGCAGCGGCATCCTCGCCCTCGCCATGTGCCGCCTCGGCGCACAAACCGTCATCGCCTTCGACAACGACGTCGATGCATTCGCCGCGCTGCGCGAAAACCGGTCGCGCAACGGCGTCGATGAATCGCAGATGCCGCTCTTCATCGGCGGAACGGACGCCCTGCGCGGCGGCGTCTTCGACATCGTCACCATGAACATCATCCCCGAAGTCATCATCCCGCTCCTCGGCGACGTGAAGCCGCGCGTTGGCGGATCGCTGATCCTCAGCGGCATCCTCGTCATCAAACGCGATGACGTCGTCGCCGCGTGCGTATCGCACGGTCTCTCGCTCGTCGAACAGCGTTCGAAAGGGGAGTGGTGGGCGGGCGTGTTTGTTTGAAAAGCGAAATGTTGAATGTGAATGTTGAATGGAACGAAGCGATCTGCCTGTCATTCAACATTCACATTCAACACTCAACATTCAACATTCCGCTTCTACCCACGTCCGCTTCGCGAGTCCGCTCTCCTTTCGATAAACTACCCACATGAACCAGATCAGCGATCGTCTCCGCGGCCTCGTGCAGTCTGACATCCGCCGTATGTCGCGCGAGTGTGAGCGCGTTGGCGGCATCAATCTCGGGCAGGGCATCTGCGATCTGCCGACGCTTCCCGAGCTCGTCGACGGCGCCTGCGACGCCATCCGCGCGAACAAGGCGACCTACTCGAAGTTCGAGGGCATCGACATCCTTCGCGAGCGCATCGCGCGAAAGGTCGAGCGTCATAACGGATTCACTGCCGACCCGGCCAAGGAGATCGTGGTCACGGTCGGGTCGAGCGGCGGCTTCCTCGCCGCGGCGATGGCCACGTTGAATGTTGGCGATGAAGTGATCCTCTTCGAGCCGTACTACGGCTATCACCTGAACACATTTAAGGTTCTCGGCTTCGAGCCGAAATTCGTTCCGCTCCAGGCGCCCGACTGGACGATCGACTTCGACGTTCTGCGCGCCGCCTTTTCCAAAAAGACAAAGGCGATCGTGGTGTGCACGCCGTCGAATCCGTCAGGAAAAATGTTCACGCGCGAGGAGCTGGAAAAGATCGGCGAGCTTTGCCGCGAATTCGGCACGTGGATCTTCACCGATGAGATCTACGAATACATCGTCTACGGTGGCCGGAAACACGTGTCCGCCGCCTCGATCCCATCCTGCCGCGATCTGGTGATCACGATCAGCGGATTCTCGAAAACGTTTTCGATCACCGGGTGGCGCGTCGGCTACGTCATCGCCGATGAGCGCGTCGCAGGTCCCATCGGTCTGATGAACGATCTCTTCGCGATCTGCGCGCCCACTCCGCTCCAATGGGGCGTGGCCCGGGCGCTGGAGATCGGCGACGATTACTACATCCAGATGGCCGCGGACTACGAGAAAAAACGCGACCTCCTCGCCGATGCCCTTTCCGAAGCCGGCTTCAAACCCTCGGTGCCGCAAGGTTCGTATTACATGCTCGCGACGATCCCCGACGATTTCCGCGACGACAAAGAAGCCGCCCAATCGCTCCTCGAAACCTCGCGCGTCGCCTCCGTCCCCGGCTCCGCATTCTTCTCCTCGGATACAGGCAAACGCATGCTCCGCTTCTGCTTCGCGAAGGACTTTGCGTCACTCGAAAAAGCGTGCAACCGGATTAGGGCGTTCAAGCCGGCGGCGGTGTAGGGGCGCGGGTTCGGAACGATCGTTGCACGCTCGTCCATCAAAAAAAGGCGGCCTGACGGCCGCCTTTTTCAGTAAAGAGCTACTGCGGAAGTTACCGCAGGCGGATCACCGCGAGTGTTCCCAGTAGAACGCCAAGCACCAGTAGCAGCAACATCGACTGCGCCGGAACGGGGGCGGGAGGCGGGCTCACCCCGCTCACGGTCGTCGCAGCGGTGGAGCTGTTGTTTCCCGGCGTCGGGTCGTTTTCGGCTGCGGTCACGGTCGCGGTGTTCGAGACCGTGCCCGATGCTGCAGGCATTTGGATCGTCAGCGTGACCGTGGCGTTGCTGCCGTTGTTCAGCGCACCGAGTGAGCAAATTACAGTCGTCGTGCCACTGCAAACTCCCTGGGTGGTTTGTGCGGACACGAACGTCGTGCCTGCCGGAAGGATGTCGGTGACCGTCACTGCCGACGCGCCGGTGGGACCGTTGTTCGTGACGACGATCGAGTAGACGACGTTTGCGCTTCCGGAAGCAGTCGCGGCTCCCGTCTTCAAAATCGACAGATCGGCTGAACCGACCACGTCGTCGTTGTTGATCGTTCCCTGTCCTTGGTTATCGATGATGACGGCGTTGGCTGGAGTCGTGAGATTGACGAAGAAGTTCTCGGTCGGTTCGAAGAGCGTGTCGCCGTTCACCGCGATCGTCACGCTCTGTGATGTTTGGCCCGGTGTGAACGTGACGACGCCCGACTTCGTGACGTAGTCCGACGGCGCGGTGGCAGTTCCATCGGCCGTTGCGTAGTTGACCGTGATCGTCGAGGCGGAGCTGGCCGTGAGCGAAACAGTGAAGTTGAAGTTCGTCGTGCCGGCATTTCCTTCGCCGGTCGTCACGTCGCTGATCGAGATGCCGGGCGATGCCAGACCGTCGTCATTGATGATCGTCCCGACTCCTTGGGACTTGGCGATCGAGGCGCCGGCCAGCGAGCCGAGGTTCATGAAGAAGGTCTCGTCGGGTTCGACGGTCGTGTCGCCGTTGATCCCGATCGAAACCGAGGCGGTGACATTACCGGCGAAGACACTGAAGGAGCCGCTATTGGTCTGGTAGTCGCTTCCGACGTTGGCTGTTCCGTCGGCGAGACTGAAGGGAACGGAAAGCTGCGTCGAGGTCGGATTCGAAAGCGTGATCACGAAGTTCATCGATTTCGAACCGCTATTGCCCTCGACGACCGAAGGATCGTTGATCGTGATCGACGGATTGGCGTCGTCGTTCGTGATCGTTCCCAATCCCTGCCCGTCGCTGATCGAGGCGTTGCCCGGATTGAAGAGATTGACGACGAAGGTTTCGTTCGGCTCCGTCGTGACGTCGCCGTTCACGAGAACGCTGATCGTCTTTGTCGTTTGTCCCGCGGTGAACGTCAGCGCGCCGCTGGCAGGCTGGTAGTCGGTGCCGGCGATACCCGTTCCGTCGGCGGTCGCGTAGTTGATCGTGACGGGAAACGCTGCGGCAGGAGCGAGCGTGACCGTGAAGTTGAAGCTGGTAGTGCCGGAGTTGCCTTCGCTCAGCGTGACGTCGCTGATCGAGAGCGCCGAAAGGTTGTCATCGTTCCTGATCGTGCCGACGCCCTGGCCATCGAGGATCGTTGCATTG
>DATAMS010000413.1:0-7304 GCA_036260495.1 Thermoanaerobaculia bacterium | reverse complement strand
CGACGCGGATCGCCTGGGAAGCCTGCTGGTCGATCGGTCTCTACGCGGGCGCGTCGCCGTTTTCGCTACGAGCCGTAGAACCGAATCCGGTGCTGACCGCGGCATCCGTCACCGACGTGAAAGCCAGCTTTGTTGCCGACCCGTTTTGCATCGCCGCCGGCGGCACGTTTCATCTTTTCTTCGAAGTCCTCGACGCGAGCGATGGACGCGGTGTGATCGGCTGGGCCACGAGCAGTGACGGACGATCGTGGACGTACCGTCAGGTCGTCCTTCGCGAGCCCTTCCACCTCTCCTATCCGTGCATCGTCCGCGACGGCGATGACTTTTACATGATTCCGGAGACGCGCGAGTGCCAGGCCATTCGCTTGTATCGCGCGGACGATTTCCCGACGCGATGGACCTACGTCGCCGATCTCGTCCCCGGCGATTTTGCCGATGCCACAGCGTTTCAGCACGACGATCGCTGGTGGCTGTTTGCGCATCGCGGACTCGATGAGCTGCGCTTGTTCTCCGCGCCGGAAATCGCCGGACCGTGGAGCGAGCATCCGGCCAGTCCGATCGTTGCAGGCAACCGCCGGATCTCGCGTCCGGCCGGCCGCGTCGCCGCGTTCGACGGGCGCATCGTCCGCTTCTCGCAGGACGGATGGCCGCACTACGGCAGCCGCATTCGGGCCATCGAGATCGATCGCCTGACGCCATCCGAGTACTCCGAGCATGAGGTGCCGGAGAGTCCGATCCTCGAGGCAACCGGCGAGGGATGGAACTCGCTCGGCATGCATCACATCGAACTGATCAACAACACGAACGGCGAATGGCTGGCGGTCGCCGACGGCTACACGCCGGGAGCGTTTTACAAATCACGATGAGCGCGATCTGTCTCGTCACCATCGAATACGCGCCCTCCCTCGGCGGCGTGGCCATCGCCGTGGGACGACTCGTGCGCAGCCTCGCCGCTGCGGGCCACGACGTGCACGTGATCGTGCCGCTTTTTCACGCCGGAACCGCCGAGCCGACGCACACGGTCGAAGACGGCGTGACGGTTCATCGGATCTCCATGGATCTCGCGGCGGGTCTGGAGACGTCGAGCCTTCGTTTTCTGCAGCACGTTCGCGAGATCGACCGCGAAGCCGGATTCGCGCTCTTTCACAGCTTCTTCCTGATCACCGCGTTTTCCTGCACGCTGCTGGCGGGAAAGCGTCCGGTCATCGTCAGCATTCGCGGTGGAGACATGCTCACCGAGCACCATCCCGCCATTCGCGCAACAGCGCTTTTCTCGCTGCGCAAGGCGACGTGGGTGACGTCGGTGAATCAGGTGCAGCTCGATTCCGCGCGGCAGTTCGTGAATCTCGACGACCGCAGCAGCGTGCTGCGCAACGGCATCGCCGCGGTGCCGGAACAATTTCGCTGGAGTCCCGAAACACGCGAGCGCGGCGTGGCCGGAACCGTCGGACAGTTCCGCCGCGTCAAGGACGTTCCGCTGCTCGTGCGCGGCTACGCGGCGGTGAAGCCCGGCCTTCGTCAGCGCCTGCGCCTGATCGGACGCTTCACGGAGCCGGCGGAAGAACGCTGGTCGCTCACGCTCGCGCGCGAGCTCGGCATCGAAGAGGAGCTCGAGATCACAGGCGAGCGTCCGCACGATGAAGTGCTCGCATCGCTCTCCTCGTTGCACGTCTACGTACAGAACTCGGCATTCGAAGGCCTTCCAAATGCGATGCTCGAAGCCGCCGCGTGCGGCGTTCCGATCGTAGCGACCGGTGTCGGCGGCATGCAGGAAGTGCTGCGCGACGGTGACAACGCGCTCGTCGTCCCGCACGGCGATCCCCGCGCCCTCGGCCACGCCGTCGAACGAATCTTCGGCGACGACGAGCTCGCGATGCGCTTGTCCCGAGGGAGTCTGGCGCTTGCGGAAGAGTTGTCGCTGGACCGCGAGCAGAACGCGTGGATGGAGTTGTACGAGCGGATGCTGGCGCGGTGAGTGACGGTCGGTTGCGCTGAATCGAACCATCGAGGCGGGACGCCTCGATGGCCGCGGGCGAAGACGCCCGCACTCCTCAGGATTCGCGGATTCGCATTGACCGAACATAACGGCTTCCGTTATGCTGTTCGCGTGATTCGAAGTTGGTCGGATGCCGAGACCGCGGCCCTTTTTCAGCGGGAGCGATCGAGGCGGTTTCCTCCAGACATTCACGCGGCTGGTCTTCGTAAGTTGAAGATGCTGCATGCCGCGGTACGGATCGACGATTTGCTTGTTCCGCCGGGCAACCGGCTCGAGAAATTGAAGGGAGATCGCGCCGGGCAGTGGAGCATCGCGATCAACATGCAGTGGCGGATCTGTTTTCGATGGGAGGCTGGCAATGCGTATGACGTCGAGATCATCGACTACCACTGAGCGCAAACGGAGGACGAACACAACACGGTTGCCGCCGGTGCATCCGGGCGAAGTTCTCCTCGAAGAGTTTCTCAAGCCGATGGACGTTTCACAGTACCGGCTCGCAAAAGACATGAGCGTACCGCCGCGGCGCATCAACGAGATCGTTCTCAAGAAGCGGGGAATCACAGCCGATACAGCTCTCCGGCTGGGCCGTTACTTCGGAACATCGGAGCAGTTCTGGTTGAACCTGCAGAGTGAGTACGAGCTCGATCTGACGCGCGACCTGCTTGGCGGCCGCCTCAATACTGAAGTCGTTGCGTTCCGTCCTGCTGCTTCGCCGGTATCCGGAAAACCACGGTCTGGCGTTGCCAAGCGCGCGCCGGCGATGCGCAGGTCAACGTAGCGCGCTGCCTACGCCACCTTCAACAACCGCCGCAGTTTCTCGATCAGATCCTTCGCCTGGAACGGCTTGACCAGATACTCCTCGGCGCCCAGCGCGGCGGCGCGTTTGCGGTCTTCGTCGCGCGACTCCGTCGAGATCACCATGATCGGGATCGAGCGGTGGACGGGATGGTTCTTCAGAAACGAAACCAGCTCCAGGCCGTTGATGTCGGGCATGTTGATGTCGGTGAGGATGGCGTCGAACTTGTGGTGCGGGAGCGTTTTCAGCGCTTCGAATCCGCTGGCGGCTTCGACGATCTCCAGGTCGTACGCTTCCGTCCCACCCTCGATGATCGTGGTGAGGTAGGCACGCATGGAGCTCGAGTCTTCGACGACGAGTACTTTCAACGGCCTGCCTTCTCCGCCGCGAATACGGCATTTCCAAATGCGTATCCGGCCTGCGAAAGGAAAATCTCCAGCCCTGTCATGGCATCGATTGGTGCGCGGTGCGCCGCGTTGTCGCCGTACAGAATACCAATCGTTCGTTTCGCGTGCATGATCGGAAGCGCCACCACCTCGGATGGCAGAAGACTGCCGAGGGCGTTGATCAGCTCGACGTTGGCGGGCGTGCGCCTCATCTTGCCGCGATGCGCTTCGCCCGATGACGCCACATCACTCAGAATCGACGGCACTGCGCGCGGCAGCCGCAGCGACTTGATCCGCTTCGTCATGTCGCCGCCATCCGCCGGACCGAATCCCGCTACGCCCGTGAACATGTCATTGCCGGCGATGAAGAGGGCGCCGCGATCGAGATACTCGGCGGAGAGCCGAAGAATCGTCGCCGATACCTCGCCGATGTCGTTCGGATTCGATAGTTCATTGATGAGCTGCTTGAGAATGCCGAAGCTGCGATCGACGCTTTCTTTTTCGGCGGTCTCGTAAAAACGCTTTCCGGCATCGGGATCGAGTCCGCCCGTGAACTGTTCCCACTGCTGAAACGCGCGCTCGGCAAAGAGCACCAGCTCGTCGGCGAAGAGGCTCAGCTCCTCCTCGGCGAGTCCGGGCTGGAGCCGCGCAGCCGACGGTTTCGTGAGGTAAAGATCGGCGCCTTTGCGCAGAAGATCGTGACGCCGCCGCAAATCCGCCTCGGCATCGATGACGACCACCGGCAGCCGCGGGTTCTTTCGTTTGAGCTGCTGCATCAGCACTTCGGCGTCCGCATTCAATTCGAGAAACGTGACGAAGAATGTGTTCGCGCGGATGTAGTCGCCGATCGCGGTGCGCGCGTCATCGAGCGATCCGAACTGCGCGATCTTTACGCCGTTTCTGCCGAACGCACGGCGCGCCGCGACGCGAATCAGCGGGTTCCGCTCGAAGAGGACGACGTTGCGATAGGTGGCGTCCGGCGACTCAACTTCGATCAGACCGCCGGCAACTTTGAACTGCGATGCCCGCGATACGGGAGAGGGCTCCGCCGGTACCGGCCGTAGTTTCGGCGCTTCCGGTTCGGGCACCGGCTTCAATTCCGGCGCGGGCGCGACGTCGGGGAACGGTTCGTCGTCGGGAACCGGCGCGAACGTCGCGTCGTCGCGCTCTTCCGGCGTCGGGAAAGGAAGAACGTTGTCCTCCACGACTGCGTAAAGCTCGGGCGGCTTCGGCTGGCCGAGCCCGAGGTCGAGTGAAGGAACGGGAACCTCGGGTGACGCCGAGCGAAGCAGCGCCTTGCCGACCTTCAACGACTCCTCGAGTCCGCGCAACGGCTTCAACTTCTCGCCGTCGGCAGCACCAACGATCTTCTGCGGCGCGAAACCGCCTTCCTTGAAAATCGCATCGGCGTCGTACTCGACATCGAGCGGACCAACGTGGTCGCTCAGGATGAAATTGAATTCGCCCTCGCGGCTTTGCAGCAGCGGCGCGACGACACTCACGATCCGCTCATGAATGGCCGTGGCGAGATCGGTCGCCGACAGGAGGTTCATGTCGATCGCCGCGGTGCCATACGGGATTCCCTGCTCTTCCATCTGCCGCAAACCCGGCACAGCAGCCGCCGGGACGAGGCCTTTCGCGGCGAGATACGAGGCAAGATCAGGATGTTCTGGCGATGAGGCGTTGACCACGAGCCCCTGCCGGAAAAGTACCGTGTGGCGTCCATGCTCATCGACGATCTCCAGCACGCCGGTGCGGCGGCTGAGATACACGATCTGAACGATGTCGGTGAGGGAAAGGTCTTCGAGGCGGCCGAGGAGACTCATTGGTTGCCTCTTTGGAGCAACTGAACGGGGGACGTTGAATGTTGAATGTTGGATGTTGAATGTTGGGTGTTGAATGGCGCGAGCGTGGTCACCGCCAATTCTCCATTCAACATCCAACATTCAACATTCAACATTCGGCCGCCGGCGGCTTGGCTCACGCAACGATCGAAGACCGGCATCGGACGGCTCACGACGCGAGATTGTAGCGTTTCAGTATCCCGTCCAGGATGCCATTGATGAATTGCGAAGACTTCTCCGTTCCGAACTTCTTCGCAATCTCGATGGCCTCATCGATCACCACCAGCTTCGGCGTGCCGGCTTCGTGCAGGAACTCGTAGATCGACATCCGAATGATGTTGCGGTCGACGACGGCCATGCGCGAGAGGCGCCAGTTGTCCGCCTGCGCCTGGATCATGCCGTCGATCTCGGACAGGTTGTCCACCGTGCCGCGAAAGATTTTCGTGGCGAAGTCGCGCGTGGCCGGCTTCGACTTTTGCAGATCGTCGAACGTGTCCACGATCATGTCGGGCGCGTTCCCGGACATGTCGTGCTGGTAGAGCATCTGCAGCACCAGCTCGCGGGCTTTTCTTCGCGCGCCCATCAAAACTCACCGCTGTTGAGCTCGCGCCACAGGTTTGCCATCTCGATCGCTGCCAACGCGGCTTCCCAACCTTTATTTCCGCTGCCCGGCGACGATCGCTGCTCGGCTTGCTCGCGCGTGTTGCAGGTGATGACGCCGAACGCGACGGGGAAACGCGTCTTGACGGCGACGTGCGAGAGCTCGTTTGTGACCTGCGCGGAGATGAAATCGAAGTGAGGCGTGTCGCCGCGAAGAAGGCAGCCGAGGGTGATGACGGCGTCGAGGGAGCCGCGGTCGATGAGCATGCGCGCCAACGACGGAATCTCGAACGCGCCGGGAACGCGGTAAACGCTGATGTCGTCGTCCGCGGCGCCATGCCGGGCGAGGCATTCGAGCGCGCCGCGAAGAAGTCCGTCGACGATCTCGTCGTTGAACCGACTGGCGATCACAGCGAAGCGAAGACCTCCGGCGTTGTGATCGCCTTCAAAAGAGCGAGGCATAGCGGGCGCGGATTATATGCGCGGCTTCGTCATATCCGGCGCCACAAGGAGGCAGTACCATAACGCCATGCGAAACAAACTGCTTCTTGCCGCGCTGGCGATCGTCGCGGGAGCCGCGTGCGATCCGACGATCTCGAAGTTCACCGTCGTTCCCGACACGTTGCAGTGCCCCGGCAACGTGACGCTGACATGGAAGGCCAGCGACAAAGGCGTGCATCTCAATTCCGATCAGCCGGTCTCGCCGGCCACACCCGCCATCCTGCCGAAGGAAGGAACGCGACTGGAGCACGTCAACGTGACGACCGAGTTCTCACTCTACTTTCCGGGCGCGGGCCACAAGGAAAGAACGGTGAACGTCACCGGCGGCAATCAATGCGGCGGCACCGGCTCCGGATGCGGACCCTCGGCTCTCACGTTCCACGGCCAATGCACGACCGCGAACATGGGACCGTCTTACGACACGCAATCGATCAGCGCCGCTGCCGGTCCAGGCGCCATCACGATGCTCCTCAACGACGCCGACTTCCCCATTCACGTCATCCACGGCGTTAACGAAATCGCCCTCGGCGCCGGCGGCGGACCGATTCCATCGCTCCCACCCGGCATCCCGGCAGCCGGCAGCTACACGATCACGGTTCCCGGCCAACCAGGACTCCTCATCTGCAAGGACGCCGGCCCCACAAACGGAACCGTCGAGGCGCCGCCGATCACGATTCACGTGACGCCGGCGTGCCCGAAGCCGTAGGTGGAAAAGAGCAATCTCGTCGTGCCGACAAAAGTCCGCGAAGCCATTCGTCGTATCGAGGAAGACGGCTGGTATCAGGTCAAGTCGCGAGGCGGCCATCGCCAGTACAAGCACGCGACGAAGCCGGGACGAGTTACCGTTGGTGGCAAGGCCAGCGATGATTTGGCCCCAAAGACGTTCGACAGTATTCTGAAGCAGGCAGGTTTGAAAAAATGAAAACCCACAGATTTCTCGTCGTTGTTGAAGACGCTGGCGCTAACTATTCTGCGTACTCTCCCGATCTCCCCGGATGTGTCGCGACCGGAAGCACGCGTGAGGAAACGGAACAGACGATGTACGAGGCGATCCAACTCCACATCGAGGGGTTGCGCGAAGACGGTCTGCCGATCCCCGAGTCATCGTCTCACGCTGAGTACGTCCTCGTCGGCGCGTAGGGGTCGCACAAGCAGTCGGACTGGAGAGTCCGACCTACGTT
>DATAMS010000403.1:0-4364 GCA_036260495.1 Thermoanaerobaculia bacterium | reverse complement strand
GCCACCACACCGACAAGGGAAAGTATCCCGACAATCACTAGGAACACTATTCGAACCGGTTCAGCGAAGAACTGCGCTATCCAGGCGCTGAGCACCAAGATGACAAAGACCAAGCCAACCGCAGTTCCAATGATCAATGCTGCGCGTGTGCGCTCGCTCGTTCCGCTCTGAGTGCTCTGGTCTCCGTTGCTCATAAATCGCTCCCTACCCCTACTCGACGGACGAACCAGTAAGATTCGCGCTCCATGCGCAAACGCGTCTACATCGCCTACACCGGCGGCACCATCGGGATGAAGAGGACCTCGGCGGGGTACGTGCCGGCGTCTGGTTTCCTGCAGCAGCAGATGGAGGCCATGCCGGAGCTCAAGCATCCTTCGATGCCGCTCTTTCGCATTCATGAATACGCGCCGCTGCTCGATTCCTCGAACATGACGCCGCGCGAGTGGGTGGCCATCGCGCGCGACATCGGTGATCACTACGACGAATACGATGGCTTCGTCGTTTTGCACGGGACCGACACGATGGCGTACACCAGTTCGGCGCTGCCGTTCATGTTGCGCGGGCTGGGCAAGCCGGTGGTCGTGACCGGGTCGCAGATTCCGTTGTGTGAAGTGCGCAACGACGCGCGGGAAAATCTCATCACCTCGCTGCTCATCGCCGCGAATTACGATGTCCCCGAGGTTTGTCTTTATTTTGGCGGGCGGTTGCTGCGCGGCTGCAGGGCTGTGAAAGTGAGCGCGGATGGATTCGCTGCCTTTGCTTCGCCGAACATCGCGCCACTCGGCACCGTAGGAATCGACATCGAGATCAATTGGGATCTCGTTCGCAAGCCGCGCCCGCGGCAGACACTGCGCGTCGAAGAGATCGCGGCGCCCGTCGTCAGCGCGTTGCGGCTCTTCCCCGGAATCTCTCCGGAGCTCGTGCGCAACGTGCTTCGTCCGCCGCTGCAAGGGCTCGTGCTCGAGACCTTCGGCGTCGGCAACGGGCCGGATCAGAATGAAGCGTTTCTCGCTGCGCTCGCCGAGGCCACGGCGCGCGGGGTTGTGATCGTTGATTGCACGCAATGTCTCGAAGGAACCGTCGACCTCACCGAGTACGCTGCCGGAACTGCGCTCGCCCGCGCTGGCGTGATCAGCGGATTCGATATGACGGCCGAGGCCGCGCTGGCGAAGCTGTACTACCTGTTCAGCCGCGGGTATGGCGCCGCGAAAGTGAAGCGCGAAGTGCAGCGCGATCTTCGCGGCGAGATGACAGTTGCATCCTAGAATGTCGGGAGATCGATTCCAGGAGACCCTGAGCATGAAACGTTTTCTCTGCTGCGCATCGCTGCTGCTGTTTGCCGCGACGTCATTCGCCGCCGACCTTCCGCTTCCCGAGCTTTTCAAACGAGCGAAGGACGAATTCGCGGCGGGACGCTACAAAGAATCGCTCGCTGATTTCGAACTGCTCGATACGAACAGCGCGCGGCCGGGCTTCGAAAACGACCGTGCCAAGCTGATTCCCGTCGTCACGTTTTATCGCGGTGCGAACCTCGCCGCCCTCGGGCGCAAGGACGACGCGAAAGCGGCCTTCGCCATTTACCTCGGCTTTTCGCCGAACGCCTCGATCACTTCGCCGCCGTACCCGAAAGCGACCGTCGATCTCTTCGAACAGGCGCGCAAGGAGTCGAGCGCTCACGTCACGACCATCGCCGCGACGTATGCGACGTTCATCCCGCCAGCCGGCTGGGTGCTCGCGTCCGACGAGCATTGGGTCGAATCGCCGGTTCGCTATCTCCTCACGCCAGCACAGAAGAAGGAGTACGCGACGTTCACGACGAACGGCGAGCGCGCAACGTTCATCGACGCTTTCTGGAGGCAACTCGATCCGACTCCGGGAACTGAGGCGAATGAGTTTCGGAAGGAGATCGAGCGCCGCATCGCGTTTGCGGATGTCAACTTCGCGACGGAGAAACAGCCGGGACGTTACAGCGACCGCGCATCGATCTTCACCTTCCTCGGCGCGCCGACCTACGCAGCGATGGGCAACATCGGCACAGGGGAAGATGCAACGGCCACGCTGCGTGCCCGCGGCAACGGCGACATGGGCCGCGCCGCAAAGTCGAGCAATTCGTCGAGCGCCACCGGGATCGCTGCGATCTCCGGCCAGCAGCCGGAAGACAACCTCGAGCAGCCGTACAACCGCGGAACACGCGAGTCGTGGATTTACCGCGGCGAGCGCCTGCCGAAAGGGATCGGGTTTCACGAAGTGCCGTTCAACTTCGTGACGAAGAAGGGCTACGGCACCGGCGTTCTGCAGAAAGACTCCGAGCCGATGCAGACGCTCGGGATGGCAGTCGAGATCGCGCGGCGGGACAAGAAACTCAACTGACGATCTACGTTTCGTAGAACTCGCTGAGCCACTGCTGAGAGCGAATCGGCGAAGTTGACAGTGCGAACGCACTGCTTCGCTACAATCGCTTCACGTGGCAAAAAAACAGTTGGCAGTTTTCTCGTGCAGCGAATGCGGCAGTCAATCGCCCAAATGGCTGGGCCGCTGTCCTGATTGCAACGCCTGGAATTCGTTTGGCCAGGAGCAGATCGCACCGTTGATTCTGAGCTCCGGCAGCGAGCCGGTGGCGATCGGTGCACTCGACATCGACAACGCGCCGCGAACGTCGACGGATATCGCTGCGCTCGACCGCGTGCTCGGCGGCGGACTCGTTGCCGGCGCCGTGACGCTCGTTGGTGGCGAGCCAGGCATCGGCAAATCGACGCTCCTGCTGCAAGCCGCGGAGAAACTCGCGCGCGACGGCATCGTTCTGTACGTCTCCGGCGAAGAGTCGCCACGGCAGATTGCCATCCGCGCGCGACGGCTCGGTGCGACCAACGACAACATCCGCCTATTCGCCGAAACCTCGGTCGAGCGAATCGTGGCCGTGGCGGAGTCGTTGAAGCCGGTCGCCGTCATCGTCGATTCGATTCAGACCGTGCATACGATCACGAACGCGTCCACGCCCGGCTCCGTCGGCCAGGTGCGCGATTCCGCTGGCCGTCTGATGACCGCGGCGAAGCGGCTTTCGATTCCGTTCTTTCTGATCGGCCACATCACCAAAGAAGGGACGATCGCCGGCCCGAAAGCGCTGGAGCACATCGTCGATACCGTTCTCTATTTCGAAGGCGAGAAGTTTCAGAACTACCGCGTCGTGCGCGCGTGCAAAAACCGTTTCGGACCCGCGAACGAGGTGGCGATTTTCGAGATGCACGACAGCGGTCTCGAAGAGGTGGCCAATCCTTCCGCGGCGCTCATCTCGCAGCGAAGCACGGCGGCGGGCTCCGCGATCGTGGCTGCGGTCGAAGGAACTCGGCCGCTGCTGATTGAAGTGCAAGCGCTCGTTTCGGCGACGCACTTTCCGTCTCCCCGCAGAATGGCGATCGGGATGGACGCCAATCGCGTCTCGCTGCTTCTGGCCGTGCTCGAGAAAAAGAACGGCGGCAATTTCCTGGCGAACGACGTCTACGCGAATCTCGCCGGCGGTCTGCAGATCGACGAGCCTGCCATCGACCTCGGCGTCATCGCCGCGCTCATCTCCTCGCAACGCAATCTTCCGCTCGCGCACGATGTCGTCGTCTTCGGCGAAGTCGGTCTTCTCGGCGAGATTCGCAGCGTCTCGCAAGCAGACCTTCGCGCGCGCGAGGCCGCAGCACTCGGCTTCCGGCGCATCATCATTCCGCAATCGAATGCCGCGGAGATTCGCGCCGATGTTGAAGTGCTTGGAGTCCGTCGTGTGGATGAGTTCGCTGCGCTGCTCTTCGGATGATGCTTTACTTTGGCACCCCGAATTATTTACACTTCAGCCCGTCGTTCCCCAGACCCTCTATTTATGACTCCGGTTCGCGCGCGCAGTGAGTGGGCAGGCACGTTGGTCGTGCTCAGCAGCCTCATGCTCATCACCCTCACCGGCTGCGCCTCGGTTCCCGTCCAAACCGCCCCCACCGCTACCGTCGTCAGCAGGGCCACGCTTCCGTCCGACGAGGACGATTGGAGCCAGTTGAAGGCGCAAATGCGCGTCGATCTCAATCGGTACAACAGCCGCGAGATCGCACGCACGCCAGCCGGTCCGACGCCGACGGTCACCGCGCAAACGCGAGACCGCGAGTTTGCCGCGAAGGCGACAGCGATGTTCGCGCCACTTTCGCGCATGCCGCTTCGCCTTCCGGTCGTCGGTGTCCGCACATCGATGCTGGAAGATAGCTGGCACGCGCCTCGGGATGGCGGAAACCGCGTTCACAAAGGAATCGACATCTTCGCGGCCAAGGGCACCGAGGTCGTGGCAGTCGTCGATGGCGTGATCAGTTTCATCGGCGATCAGAAACTCGGCGGCC
>DATAMS010000397.1:0-3490 GCA_036260495.1 Thermoanaerobaculia bacterium | reverse complement strand
TGGCGTCCTTGCCGCCGTACGCCGCGATGCGCCACGAGCCATCCGCAAGCGTCGTCGCGCGCCATCCTTCGTTGAAGACATCGAGCACGCCTGACGAGGCTCCGGCAGTGAACGGTGATGAGCGATTGAGCTTCTCGTAGTAGCGGAAGTCGCCCCCACTGATATCGCTGATCGCGAAATGCGCCAGCGAGAGATCACGCAAATCCCATCGCGTCGCCTGGGGATTGCCCGGCGGAACGATCCCGACGCGAAAGAACGTCAGCTCAAATCCGTAACGCTTGCCGGCTTCGGTTTCCAGATGGCCGGTGTAGTACCACCACTCCGTTTTGTACTCGTCGTGCGCACCGTGATCGCGCGGAAAGGAGAAATCGTAGCCGGGGAGCGCGGGGACGAACGCGGTCGCCGCTCCCATCGCAGAGGTGAGAATCCCGAAGATGGCCAGCAAGGGTAGAACTGCCCGGCGAACGGAACGTGCAACATTCGGCATCCGAAGCTCATAATATGCGCTCGCAATGGCGGAACAGCCGGTCACGATGCCTCCACGCGCGCGCTTCCGCACGCTCGCGGCGGAGACGAGCATTCCCATCAGCGCCGACGAGCTGATCGCGCTGGCGCGGCGTTACGCCGATCAGGGGATGTACGACGAGGCCATCCATCTTTACGAAATGGCCGAGAAGCTGAAGCCCGGCTCGGTGACCGTGCGCATCAACCTGGCGCGGACGCGCGATCAAAAAGAAAAGGCCGAGGCGTCGCGTTATGAGGTGGTGCGACACGATGTCGATTCGCAGCGTGCCCGCGACGAGATCGACGCCTCGCAATATGTCGGTCTGGCTCAGTACTACATGGCCAAGGATCAGACGTCGAAAGCGATCGAGCTCCTCGAGATCGCCAAGCTGAAGACCCCGAACAACTACCGCCCCTACGAAATCCTCGGGCGTCTTCACTATTCGCAAGGCGAATGGGACGCCGCGCACGAAGAGATCGTCAAAGCGCGCAAGCTCAATCCCTTTGACCGCGGACTGGCCGAGATCTCCGGCCGCGTCGAGTTCGAGAAGCGCAATTATGAACGCGCACTCGACGACTTTATCGATGCCTTTCTGCTTTCCACCGATCAGAAGGGCGAGAGCACCGAGCCGGTTCGCCGCATGATCAACACGCTCAAACGTATCGAGACGATCGAGACGAAAGATCTGAACGCGCGCATCAAGCAGCGTGTCGAGCAACTTCAGAATTGCACGGAACGGCTGGAGCTGCGCAAGGACAACCTCTTCAAGCTCGAGTCGAAGAAGAGCCTGCGCGAGATCGTCGACAAGATCTCGCGCGATGCCGAAACGCGCGACAACCTCATCACGATGGCAGCCGACCTGCGCGGCCTGGCTGTCTTCCAGCACATCAAAGACGAGCATCTGATCAGGCTCTCGAAATTCGCGCGCGTCGAACATCTCGCCGCGGATGCGCTTGTGTTCAAGGAAGACGACCGTTCGATGGATTTCTACGTCGTCAAAGATGGCCGCATCGAGATCCGCAAGGACACGCCGTTCGGCCCGCAGATCCTCGGCTCGCTCACGGCGGGCGTGATCTTCGGCGAGATGAATTTTATCGATCGCACGCATCGCTCCAGCGACGCCGTGGCCGTCGTCCCGTCGAGCTGCTACACCTTCTCGTTCAGCGCGCTCGATCAACTGATGGACGAAGACAAGCAGCTCGCCGTCGGCCTGCACTGGGCGTTCTGGCGCTCGCTCACGGAAAAAGTTCGCGACGCCAACGAGCAGCTCAAGCTCTTTTTCCAGGAGGACGCGAAGAAGGGCCAGGGCCGCAAACGCGCCATCGAAGGAAAACGCGAGATCCAGCAGATCACCGTCAAGTCCGAGGACAAGGTCGACCTGTTCAAGGAGCGTGGCCTCTCCGCGGGTGAAATGAAGCTGCTGGCGACGTTCTCCAGCGAAGAGCGGATCCGCGACGGCTCGATGGTTTTCCGCGAAGGCGAGTCGGGCGACAAGCTCTACATCGTGCTCGACGGCCGCGTGCGCATCTCGAAATTCATCCCGGGCGTCGGCGAGGAAGCGCTGGCCGTGCTCGACCGCGGCGACTTCTTCGGAGAGATGGCGCTGATCGACGACAAGGTTCGCTCCGCCGACGCTAAGGCGCACGACGGCGATGCCACCGTCCTCTCGATCGACCGCGCGACGCTGAACGAGATCCTGTCGATGGATCCGCACGCGTCGCTGCAGTTCCTCAACCTTCTCTGCCGGATGATCAGCCGCCGCCTGCGCGAGATCAACGAGAAGATCGTGCAGTGGAAGTACATGAGCGGCGGGTTCTGAATCGCGGTTGCTGGGTTGCGAGGTTTCTGAGTTGCTGAGCTACGGCAACCTGGCAACTCAATCACCAGGCAACACAGCAACCCGAGCAACCGCAACCGCAAAGTGACAAACGCTCCCCAACCCCCTAGAATCCGAAAACCACCTCATGCGCGTTCTGATCGTCGGTCAGGGGGCACGCGAACATGCTCTCGCGTGGAAACTCCGCCAGTCACCCTTAGTCAGGGAGGTCTACGCGGCCCCGGGCAACGCCGGGATCGCCGAGATCGCTGACTGCGTGAACATCGGCGTGGCCGACATCATCGAGCTGGCCGATTTCGCCGAGAAGCTGAAGATGGATCTCACCATCGTCGGTCCCGAGCTCCCCCTCACCCTCGGCATCGTCGACGAGTTCCAGAAACGCGGCATGGCAATCTTTGGCCCAACGCGCCTGGCCGCCGAGCTGGAAGGCTCGAAAGCGTTCTCGAAAGAGTTCATGCGCAAGTACGGGATTCCGACCGCCGATGCGCGAGTGTGTTCTTCGATGGACGAAGCGAAAGCGGCGCTGAAAGAGTTTCGCTACCCGGCCGTGATCAAGGTCGATGGACTCGCGTCCGGCAAAGGCGTAGTCATCGTCAACTCGAAATCCGAGGGCGAGGAGTATCTCAAGCTCGTGTTCGAGGAGAAGAAGTTCGGCAACGCCGCCAACCGCATTCTCGTCGAGGAGTTCCTCACCGGCGAAGAAGTCTCGTTCATGGCGCTGACGGATGGGAAGAAGTTCGTCTCGCTCGCGCCCGCGAAGGACTACAAGAAGGCGTTCGACGGCGAGACCGGCCCGAACACCGGCGGCATGGGCGCGCACTCACCCGCGGTCATCCTGAGCGGCGAAGCAGCCGCCGAGATCGTGAAGACGATCATCATGCCGACGATCCAGGGGATGGCCGAGGAGGGACGTCCGTACACAGGATGCCTCTATGCCGGCGTGATGCTGACGCCGAACGGTCCGAAGGTGCTCGAGTACAACTGCCGCTTCGGCGATCCCGAAACGCAGGTGCAGATGCTCCGCCTCGAAGACGACCTGGCCGATCTCTGCCTCAAAGTCGCCCAGGGCGACCTCGGCGACACCAAGCTGACATGGAAAAAAGAGGCCGCCGCCTGCGTCGTCGTCGCCGTCGACGGCTATCCCGATG
>DATAMS010000373.1:0-5978 GCA_036260495.1 Thermoanaerobaculia bacterium | reverse complement strand
GAATGCCGCGCCGCTGACTGCCAACATCGTTAACGAAACCAATAGCCCTTTGCTGAAAGAACGCAAGCTGGACCTCCTAAGTGAAACTCGCTAAATGACTCGATTTGCGCTGGAAAGTGGACGTCTGAAGAACCGCTGGATCATAGCATAGCGATTACGGAAGAAATGGCGGGCGAATTCAGGGGGAAGAGTGAAGTGTGAAGAGTGAAGAGTGAAAGGGGTTGCCGGGTCTTTTTTCACTCTTCACTCTTCACCCTTCACCCTTCTGAAAGCAGTTCGCGCAGGATCTGATTGGCCAGGTCCGCGTTCGCCTTTCCGCGCGTTTCTTTCATGAGCTGGCCGACCAGAAATCCGAAGAGCTGCTGTTTGCCGGCTCGGAACTGTTCGACCTGCGCGGCGTTGCGCTCGATGACCTGCTGGGCGGCTTCGCGGATGACTGCCGGATCGCTGATCTGCGAGAGGCCTTTGCGCTCGACGATCGTTTCCGGCTCGTCGCCAGTCGTCGACATGTCGTCGAATACTTCCTTCGCCGACTTGCCGCCGATCGCGCCGCTGTCGATGAGGCGGATCAACTGCCCGAGCATCGATGGCGTCACACGATACGCGGCGAGATCGAGCTTCTGTTCGTTCAGCACGCGAAGCACTTCGTTGCGCACCCAGTTCGCGGCGCCGCGGGCGTTGCCGCTGCTCTCCACCGCCGCCTCGAAGTACTCCGCCAACTCCCTCGCCGTCACCAACGCCTCGGCGTCCTTCGCGCTCAAGCCGAACTCGCGCTGGTAGCGCTCCGCGCGGACATGCGGCAACGCCGGCACCGAGCGCGCGATCTCGTCGATCCAGGCGCGTTCGACGACCAGCGGCAAGAGGTCGGGGTCGGGGAAGTAGCGATAGTCGTGCGCCTCTTCCTTCGATCGCATCGTGCGCGTTTCGCCCGACGCCGGATCATAGAGCCGTGTTTCCTGAGTGATCGTGCGGCCCGATTCGAGAATCGCGATCTGCCGGGCGATCTCGAAATCGATGGCGCTTCGCAGGTAGCGGAACGAATTCAGATTCTTGATCTCGGCGCGTGTGCCGAGGGCGGCGCCGGGGTGGCGAACGGAGACGTTGGCGTCGCAGCGCAGCGAGCCTTCCTCCATGTTGCCGTCGCAGACTTCGGTGTACATCAGAATCTGGCGCAGCCTCGTGAGGTAGGCGTCGGCCTCTTCCGCCGATCGAATGTCCGGCTCGGAGACGATCTCGACGAGCGGCGTGCCGGCGCGATTGAGATCGACATGCGAAACGTCGCCGTGATGAATCGATTTGCCCGCGTCTTCCTCCATGTGGATGCGCAGGATGCGGACGTTGCCGATGCTGCCGCCGGTGGCGAGCGGCCGGTCGAACTGCGAGATCTGGTAGCCCTTCGGCAGATCGGGGTAGAAGTAGTTCTTGCGTGCGAAGACCGAGCGCTCGTGAATCGTACAACCGGTGGCGAGCGCGGCGCGGATGGCCAGCTCGACCGCGCGGCGATTGAGGACGGGAAGCGCGCCCGGATACCCGAGACAAACGGGACAGACTTGCGTGTTCGGCGGCGCTCCGAATGAGGTGGCGCAAGCGCAGAAGATCTTTGTGTCCGTCGAAAGATGCGCGTGAACTTCAAGGCCGATGACGGCTTCCCAAGTCATGGCGCGGATTATCTGTCACAAGTGCGATTCAGCGATTGTGCACGACCCGGGTACAATCCATTCGGGTTCGGGGTTTCGAGGGTTATGAAGCGAGCGGCTCTGCTACGCATCTACCTGCTGGTGGCCATCACGGTCACGGTCATGGCGATGCTCTGGACGCTCAGCACGTCCACCTGGGCAACCGCACAGACGCTGTTGTTTTATGCGGCGCTGATCGCAATCGCAGCATGGGTTCGCATTGACGATGAAGCCAGCGGTTTCGAAGCGGCTGTCGCTTTTGCGGCGATTCTCGTTCTGCACGATCCCGCGGTGGCGCTGGTTTCGGTCTTTGCCGGCACGGCCGCGTTCAACGTCGTTCGCGACGCCAGGCGCCGCACGTTCCGTCTCGACGCGTTGTACGACGCGGCGCAGCTCGCGCTTTCGTACTACGTCGTCGCCTTGCTCTACTCATCGGCCGTGGCGCGCAATGCGCCGCTGATGGCCAAAGTCTCCGGCTACGTTCTTCTCGTCGTCGGCTATCTGATCGTGCATCTCGCGTTCGTGGCGATCCGGCAATCGCTCGCCGGCAACGCCGACGCCATCGACGTCCGCCGCATCCTCCTCGCTCAAGGACGAATGCTGCTTCTGATGTCGCCCGTTGTCGCCGTCGAGGTGTTGTCGTACGCGGCGTACGGGAAGCTCGGTTTCGCGCTGGCGTTCCTGCCCGTGTTGCTCGTCGCCTACTCAATGCGCAACGAGACCGACGCGACGCGGCAGAACGCGGAGCTGACGCGCCGCAACCGCGAGCTGTCGATCCTGACGGAAAGCGCGTCGCAGATTCTGACCGCCGAGGGCGATCAGGAAACGTTGCGGCGCATGGTCGCGCTGCTTGGTCGCCTCGCCAAGCTGAAGGCGTGTGCGATCGTGACGTGGGGCGTGAACCCCGACATCCCAGCGACTGTTTACCGACACGGCTTCTGTGATCCGACCGATCAGGACATTCTGGCGTGGGTCGATTCGGCGGGCTTCGCGGAGTCGGCGCCAAGCCGTGCGTTCGTGTTTCACAACGACCAGCGACGCTTCGCGTTGTCGGAAGGAAACGCCATTCAGGTGCTCATCGGGATTCAGACTGCCGAGGTCATTTACGGGATTCTCGTGTACGAAACGGAGGACCCGTCGATCCTCAAGAGCGGCAGCATGAACCTGCTGACGCTGCTCGTGAATCAGGCCGGCGTCTCGCTGCAGGACCAGCTCCTGCGGCGCGAGATGGTGGAGAAGACGACGCAGCTCGAAGCGCAGGCGGCCACGAAGTCACTGATCCTCGAGGTTGCGAACGGACTGATTGGCTCGTTCGACGTCGATGCCATGCTCACCCGCATCGCGCTCGCCATCGGTAAAGCCCTCGGCTTCGAGATCGTCGTCTTCGCGCTCTACGACGGGAAGCGCGAGGAGTTCACGCGCCGCGCCCAGGCGGGACTCGACGACGTCTGGGACGAGATGAAGAAGAAGCCGGTGTCGGCGGCGGAGATGGCGCCGTTCTTCGCTGAGGAGTTCCGCGTTTCGAATTCGTACTTCGTGTCGCACAAGGCGCTCCAGCAAAGCGAGCACGGTGTTTTCGTCCGCCACGAGGATGACGATCAGAACCGGCATCCCGGCGAGTGGCACGAGAACGATCTCCTGATCGTCCCGCTTCTCAGCGCCGATGAAACGATGGGCTACTTGTCCGTCCGCAATCCGCAGGACAGACGCGTGCCGAACACCGAGACGGTGCAAACACTCGAGATCTTCGCGTTGCAGGCGGTGACCGCGCTTCGTTCGGCGCGGCAGTACGAAGAGATCCGCCGCCTCACGTTCATCGACGGTCTCACCAGCGCGTACAACCACCGCTATTTTCAGGAGGCGCTGGCGAAAGAGGTTCATCGCCACGCGCGCAGCGGCCACGAGTTCGCGCTGGCGATGCTCGACATCGACAATTTCAAGCGCATCAACGACACATTCGGCCATCCGGTCGGCGATGAGATCCTCAAAGGTCTGGTCGACGAGCTGATGACGAACGCGCGCGATACCGACGTGGTATCGCGCTACGGCGGCGAGGAGTTCGCGATCATCTTCGCCGGCACGCCCGCGCTCTCATCGCACGATGCCGCGAACCGGATGCGGGAGCTCGTGGCAAAACGCGAGTTTTCGATCGCCGCCGCCGGCCGGACGCTGCGCGTCACCGTGAGCGTCGGCGTGGCTGTCTATCCGCACGATGGCGCAACGACGACCGACCTCGTCTCCCGCGCCGATGCCGCGCTTTACTTCGCGAAAAAGAACGGCAAGAACCAGGTGGCGATGGCAGGGGAGCTGCCGGTGGAGAGCGCGAGCGCGTAGAACGCATCAAACGCCGCGGCTCGACGTCTCATTGTGAAACAGAGAATGTTGAATGTTTCGTGTTGAATGTCGAAGGTTCAATGAGAGGCGGTTTGGTCATTCAACATCCAACACTCAACACTCAACATTCCGCGAAGTTGCTTAGGATGCTGGCTCGAACGAGTCCGGGCTACGCGCCTGCACAAACTCCCTCATAATCCCGGCATGAAGCAAATCGTCCTCCTCACTCTTTTCATCGCATCAACGGCCCTCGGTCAGTCTCTCGATCAGATGATCGACCGCGAGATTCCTTCGCTCGTCACGACGTACAAGCAACTCCACGCCGCCCCCGAGCTCTCGATGCAGGAGAAGAACACCTCGGCACTCGTAGCCGCGCGACTGCGCGAGCTCGGCTACGAAGTCACGTATCCGGTCGGGAAGTATCTCGAGCCGGGAACGACGTGCTACGGCATCGTGGCGATCATGAAAAACGGCGCCGGTCCGACCGTGCTCGTTCGCAGCGACATGGACGCGCTTCCCGTTTCCGAACAGACCGGACTTCCCTACGCCAGCACCGTCCGCGCGAAGAGCATGGCCGGCGACGACGTGCCGGTGATGCACGCTTGCGGACACGACATCCACATGACCACGCTCATGGGCACGGCGAAAATGCTGGTGCAGCTCAAATCGCAATGGCACGGCACGGTGATGCTGATCGGCCAGCCCGCCGAGGAAGTGGTGAAAGGCGCGGATGGAATGCTGCGCGATCATCTGTACGAGCGCTTCCCCAAGCCCGATTTCGCTATCGCGCTGCACGACAACGCCAGCATGCCCGCGGGCCAGATCGGCTACACGCCCGGCTACATCATGGCCAGCGCCGACTCGGTCAACGTGACAATCCGAGGGATGGGCGGCCACGGTGCGTCGCCGCAATCGACGAAGGATCCCGTCATGATGGCCGCGCAATTCATCAACGCACTGCAGACGATCGTCAGCCGCGAAGACTCGCCGCTCGATCCGGTCGTCGTCACCGTCGGCTCGATTCACGGCGGCACAAAACGCAACATCATTCCGGACGAGGTCCAGCTCCAGATGACCGTACGAACGTACAAACCCGAGGTGCGCAAACGGGTGCTGGCCTCGATCGAACGGATCGCGCGCGGTATCGCCATGACTGCCGGTGTCCCCGAGGATCGCGCGCCACTCTTCGAGCTGCTGGCCGGCGAATCGGTCGAATCGACGTACAACGATCCCGCACTTACAGAGCGCATCGCCGCCGCCATTACGAAGGGAATGGGCGCCGCCAACGTGATCCGCATCGATCCATTGATGGTCAGCGAAGACTTCGGCCGCTTCGGCCTCGACCGAAAAATCCCCACCTCCCTCCTCAACCTCGGCGCCGTCGACCCCGCCACAATCGCCAGCGGCCAGCGGTTGCCATCGCTGCATTCATCCGGTTTCAAACCGCTGCCGGAACCAACACTGCGGGGAGGGATTAAAGCGATGACGCTGGCGGTGATTGAATTGCTCCATTGACGCGCGTCAATGAGCGTTCTCGATTGTCGGTTGATTGCGCTTCGCGCGTTGCCGGTTGCCGCTCGTTGCCGTTCGTTCCTTTCCGAGTGGCGGCGCTCGTTCCTCGCTTGCCAGCGGTTACCCTCTGATGCGCGTGCAGCGCGTCGATAAACACGATGAGCATTACCCCGCGGTTGTAATTCATTGCGACGAACCTAGCGAAAGCGGATGGGGGTCATGTCGAAACCGAAAGTGATGACGCATCGCCTTGAGCAATTCCTGGTGGAATCGGTCGCCGGGCGGATGCCGCGCAGCGGCACCAGAGGGTAGCCAGAGGTGCGAGCGCTTTTTGCGAGCACCTCTGGAATGGTTCGCGCGTTGCCACAATTCTTCCGATTGTCCAGAGCCGCTGACGCGGCACCATTCAATTGTCATCGCGAACCAGGGGTGCTCGCAAAGAGCGCTCGCACCCCT
>DATAMS010000362.1:0-19120 GCA_036260495.1 Thermoanaerobaculia bacterium | reverse complement strand
GCCGATTCCGCGCAGCGCGCTCTCGATCGGCACGACCCATTGCCGCGTCGTCTCGGTCGAGTCGGCGCTCGCGTCGGGCGGCAGTTGCAAGGTCACGTTGAGCTCGGGGAAGGTGACGTCGGGCGCGTACTCGAGGCGCAGCCGGGGAAGAGAAACGATCGCCAGAACAATCACGGCGAGCGCGATCACGCAACGCGTCACGAGGCGGTCATGCATGCGCGATCCCGGCGACCGCGGCAACGCGCGTCTTGCGTGAGCGACGGCGCAACGGCTCCAGCGCGCGGTGCAGAAGTGGGATCAACACGAGGGTGCCGAGGGTGGCGGTGGAGAGACCGCCGATGACAACGACGGCGATGCTGCGCCGCAGCTCGACGCCCGGACCTCCGAACATCGCCAGCGGCAACATGCCCACGATGGCAGTCAGCGTGGTCATGATCACAGGGCGATAGCGATCGGCCGCAGCGCGCCGGATCGCTTCATCCTCGGGCACGCCGGCGGTGCGCAGATGCTCGACGCGATCGAGCAGAACGACCGTGTGATTGACGACGACGCCGGCGAGAAAAATGAGGCCGAGGAGGGACATGATGTTGAGGGTTTGTCCGGTGATGAAGAGCGCGGCCAGCGCGCCGGCTGCGGCGAACGGAAGCGCGGCGATGACCGGAAGCGGCAGCAGGAACGATTCGTAAAACGCGGCCACCGTCAGGTACAAGAGAAACGCGGCCAGCAGCAGCGCGAGACGCATTTGCGCGAAGGCGTCGCGCAGTTCGCGTGCGTGGCCGGCGAGACGAATCCGTTCCGAGCCTTGAACGTGAGCGTCTGCAATGGCGCGGTCCGCGGCATCGACGTCGTTGCCTTCGAAGAGCAGCCGGCGCGCGGGGCGGCGCTCATCGCGAAAGACGTCGGGAGTGCGCGTGGTGAGACGGAGTCCGGCGACGGCGGCCACCGGCACGATCGAATTGCCGGTGTGAACGGGCGTTACGGCGAGATCTTCGGGCGTCGTTGGCAGCAATCGAATCGCGGGCTCCGCCGACGCAATGGCCGTCTTTCCGCTGTCGAAATTTCCGAGCGCGGCGCGAACGTCGTTTTCGATCGCGCGGCGGTTGGTGTCGTTTGCCGCGAGCAGGCGCTCATCCCAATCGAGCGTCATCGCGAGCCGTCGTTCGGATCGTCGCGTATCGTCCGCGGGGCGAAATCCGTTGCGTTGCATCGCTGCAATGACGCGTTGGCTGAGCCCCTCTGCTTCGGCTTCCGTCGATGCCGAGGGGATCAACTCGATGCGGTCGGCATCGCCGCCGATGGCTTCGATGAAGGCGCTCGGACGGAGGCGCACAACGGCGCGAACGCTGTCGAGTTTCGCGAGTCGAGGCTGCAAGCGATCGAGTGCGGCAGTGGCATCGCTCGACGTCGCGAACTGCATGTCGATCGTGGCGGGTTTGCCGGACGCTGTTTGCGTGAGCCCCATCTAGGTCAGCGAATGTTGGTCGATCGCGGCGGATGCGACGGTCCATACATCCGCGAGGCGAGCGCGCGTGATCGACGGATCGAGATCGATGGGCGTGCGGATCTCGATGGCGACGTCGCGGCCGGCGCCGCGCGCGAAGAGCTCGCGCCGCAGCAGGAACGCGAATGCCAGGCCGGCAACGATGAGCACAGCCCCGATCAGCAGCGAGCGCGCCGGCCGGGCGATGGCGCGGTCGAGCAGCGCAACGTACTGTTTCAATCCCGGATGACGAGGCGAGCTGTTTTGTTGCTGGCGCCGCGCCAGGACCGGCGTGAGCGTGAGTGACAGCACGAGCGACGCTGCGACCGACACGACCACCGCGAGCGCCTGCTCGCCGAAGATCGCGCGCGCCAATCCCTGCAAATACAGAAGCGGCGCGAAGACGATCATCAACGTAATCGAGCTGACGACGACCGCGAGGATGATCTGGCGCGTGCCGGTGAGCACTGGGTCGCGGGCGCCGGCCGCGCGCGCGGTCTCGATCGATTCGAGGACGACAATGGAGTTGTCGACGAGCAGGCCGGTGGCGAGCGCGAGGCCGGAGAGGGAAATGACATCGAGCGGGATGCCAGCGGCGTAGAACGCGGTGAACGAGGCCAGAAGCGCGGCGGGAATGACGACGGCAAGAGCGAGCGTCGGGCTCCAGTGGCCGGTCATCCAGCGCAGGATGATCGTCCCCAGGATGACGCCGAAGAGGGCGGCGAGGGCGAGCTCGGAGAGGGCGCGCGAGACTTCGGCGCTGCGATCGACGACGATGTTTACCTGGACGTCGCGGAGACGGGTGCCTAGCTCGTTGACGCGAGTTCGCACCTCGCGCGCTAGGGCGACGGCGTTGGCGTTGGGGGCGCGGTAGATTCTTAGGAGTACTCCTTCTTTTGTGGGTGGGTTGGGCCCCTCCTCCGGCCTTCGGCCACCTTCTCCCCATCTGGGAAGCGATGGGGAGAAGGGGCTCGATTTTGAGTTTTCGGCGATTTGGCGGAACAGCGTTTCGTCGCTGATCTCTTGGAGATTGATATCGGCGATTTCGTTCAGCGGGACGTTCTTGATTGTGATCTGGCGCAGTTCGTCGATGCTCCGGATTGGTTCGGCGACGACGACGGGACGGACTGCCGAACCTTCGCGGACGCGGCCGGCGGTGAGTGAGCGGCCGATCGTTCGCAGGCGCGACTCCACGTCGGCGGCAGTCATTCCTCGGGCGGCAAGATCGGCGGCACGCGGGCGGACCGTGGCCCGCAACGGCGTCGATCCGATGACGTCGATTCGTCCGGCGCCGTCGATGCGCGCCAGTTCCGGGAGCACGACGCGGTCGGCGATGCGGCTGCGTGTGGCGCCGGACGCGCCGGTCACGGCCACTTCGATCACAGGCTGGAGGTCGGTCATCGTTTCGACGGAGAGATCGTCGAGCGGGATCGTGGCCGCGCCTTCGATGCGGCGCGTGACGTCGATGCGCAGCCGGTCGGGATCGGTCTGCCACGCGGAGCCGATCGTGATCCGCGCCTCGCCGTCGCGCGTTTCACTTTCCAGCGACGTCACGCCCGGCACGAGCGCGAGGCGGCGCTCGATCGGCGTAGTCACTTCGTGAAGCAACTCGTCGCGCGAGCTTGCCGCGGCCTTCGCAACGACGACGAGCGAGGGTCGCTCGATCTGCGGCAGCAGCGCCATCGGAAGTTTCAGCAGCGCGAATCCGCCCAGCGCCGCGAGGGCGACGGTGGCGACGATGACCGACACAGGCCGCCGCAAAATTCGTTCGATCATCCGTTCCGTCACGGCGCGGCCTTGTCGCTCACCTCAGTGGCAACGGCGTCATCGGCCAGCGCATCGACGCCGCTGATCACGACGCGGTCGCCGTCGTGCAATCCCGAAACGATCTCCACGCGTCCGTTCGCGCGGCCGCCAACGACGACGGCGACGCGCTTCACGTGAAAGCGATTGAACGCCCCTTCCGACGCGGCGCCGATGAAGAGCGCGGGACCGTCGGCGCCGGGGACGATTGCGTCCTCGGGGACGGTGAGCGCCGACCCGCGCGGCTCGAGTTGCGCGGTGATCTCGACGCCGGTGCCGGGTGGCGGCAGCGCGCCGGTTTGCGCGATCGTGGCTACGACGCGCGACGTGCCGCTTTCGCTGACGACTGCCGCGACTTCCGAAATCTGTCCGCTTCCGCTCCACGCTGGCGTGCCGCGCACGTTGAATGTCACGGGCAATCCCGGCTGCAGAAGCGCGCGCTCGGAGGCGGCAACGGAGCTCTCGACCAGCGGCGCTCCGGATGTCGCTACTTCCACGAGCGTCGATGCGGAATCGACTACGGAACCAGCCGGATAGACCTTCGTCACTACCAGCGTTCCCGCCGCGGGTGCAACGACGCGCAGCGTGGAAAGACGCTCCGAGGCTGCGTTGTAGCGTTCCTTCGCAAGTGTTGCGCGAGCACGCTTCTCGTCATGCTCGGCTTGCGAGATGACGCCGACTTTGTAACTGCGTCGCGCGCGCTCGAAGTCGGCCGCCGCCGCTTCCATCTCCAGCCTCGCCTCGGTCTGCGTGGCATTCACATCCGCATTCACGACTTCGGCAATCAGCTCGCCGCGCGCAACTCGCGCTCCCGTCTGCAAGCCGCCGGCGAAACGATGCGGATAGTGAATCGTGCCGCGCTGCTGCGCCGCCAGCGGGATCGACTGCGCAGCGCGAACGACGCCGAGGAGCGTGAGTGTTGGCGTGAAAGCGGTGCGTTTCGCGAGCTCGGTGCGCACCGGCGCCGCGGGCGGCATGCCTTCGCGTTCGCGCTCGCAGGCGACGAACGTAAGCAGCAACAATGCGACTGCGAAAATCGAGCGTCGATCGTTCACGTGATGATTGCCTCCGGACGTGCCAGCCGTTGCCGGGCGTAGAGATAGAACGCCGCCGCCGCGGCAAGGAGCACGAGGTTGTCCTGCGACCAGCCGATCATGTCGCCGATCGTCATCGGGCCGTTCATGGTCGTCGGTGGATGGATTGGATTCGAAAAAAGCCACGGCGCGAACGCGAGCGCCGTCGCGTACGTGGCGAAGATGACCGCGCCCGCACTTCGCACGCGCACCGCCCAGCTCAAAACGACGGCGCCGGCAAAGAGCGACGCCGATACGATCTGCACGAACGGGCCGGAAAGCGGGAAGGGCTCGGATCGCATCAACAAGCGGACGAACAGCATCGCGAGCCAGCCCTGCAGCACGGCGACGGTGATGACGGCGGCGACGCTACGCTCGAAATAGAAGCGCGCGCCGGGCGAAGTCAGCGCGAGGTCGAGCGTTCCCGATCTGCGCTCGACGGCCACGGTCTCGGCGAGCATCGGAACGCCGATGACGAGCAACGGCATCAGAAAAAGCGTTTGCCAGAATTCACGCACGCTGCCGCTGCCGGCCAGTCCCATCATCAAACCGCCGAAGAGAAAAAGGGCGTCGATGCTGATGAAGAGCGCGGCGCGGCGCTCGGTCAGCAAGCGAAGCGAAAGCCGCACGCGCACGACGGTTCCCGAGTTCCACCACGCGCGCAGCCGGCTCACGATTGACCTCGGTACTCGACGTTTTCCACCAGCCCGATTGCGGCCTGGCGATAGCAGACGTGATCGGGGTCGAGTTGCAGCGCGTGCGGTTCGCCGGCGGCAGAGAACGTGAACGTCGTCGTGCCGCCGCTGCCGACTCGAATCGTTTGCCACAGCGATCCTTGCGATGTGCGCAACGCGATCGGGACGAACGCTTCGCCAGTGTTCACGTTCTTCACGGCGCCGGTGACTTCCCAGCGTTGGCCGGCGTGATGAAACGTCACGTTCATCAGCGTGAGCTGCGGCAGCGCACGGCCCGCGAAATAGTCGTCGTAGGTTTGGTTCAGATCGACGCCGCCGGCTTTTCCGATTGCATCGACCAGCTCTTTCGCGGTGCCCGCGCGCTCGCCGCCGCGGAGAACGAAGTCGTTGATTCCATCGACGAAATGACTCGACCCGGCGCGGTACTCGAGCGACGCGAGAACCTTGGCCATGCGCGATTCCGGCCGGTAATACTCGCTGAGCAGCGGCGCGGTTTCGGCCGTGAAGCCGGCTCCCTTCTCGACCGCGGTGGACTTGCGCATGCCGAGGCGGGCGACGGCGACGGAGGTGAAAAAGCGCGTGAAAAAGCCGGCTTCCTCCGCGATGACGCGGCGCTTTCCGCGCAACGTTCCGGCGATGATCGACGCGGCGAACACGTTCGCGTTGACCGGCTTCCTCGTCGTAAAAAGCATTTCGGGGACGAAGAAGACCGCGCCGCGTGCGCCGATCTGTTCGACGGTCAGCCACGGCATCGATTCGTTGTACCACTGCCGGTCGCCGGGCTCGGTCGGGCGCTCGATGAACACGAGATGCGGCGGCAGCGACAGTTGCGGCCAGGCGTCCGAGGCCAGGCGGGTGGAGGAGGCGAGCGATGGTGCGTGCGCATCCGCGAGCGACTCGTGCGAGGGGATGAAAACGAGTGTTGCTGCCGCGCCGAGCGGACGTTGCACGAGCGGTCCGCCGAAAATCAGATACGACGCGAGGGTGGTCGTGCAGCCGCTGACGATCTCATTCGAGGCAGCCACGACACCGCACGAGTCGACGGCGATGGAGTAAGGATGACGCAGGCGAAGAGCGAGCGTGGTGTTGGTCGCGATCGTCTCGGGGAGAAATCCTTCGCCGCGATCGTCGTGCTGCAAAACCCACGGCGAGTAGCGCAACACGGGTGCAATGTCGCTCGCGCGAAGCCTCATCCGCACCTCGGTCGCCGCGGGCAGGAGGCTCGATCGCGAAATGTCGGTCAGGTAGATCGACTGCTTCGCATCGCGATAACGCGTCCATTGCGAGCGAAAGTCGCCGGGAGACTGCAACTCGAAACGGACTTCGGCAGGTGTTCCGGCGAGATCGAATGAGAGCGTTCGCGACTGATGCGGCGCGAGCGGCGGATCGAGGTGGACATCCAGACGCTCCCAAACGCGTCGCGCGATCACCGAACCGGTTTCGCGCGAAGCGCTTTGGAGTGCGGTGGCGCCAGCCACCACTTGTTGAGGTTGCTCGCCGCGATCCGTCCGCCCTCCCAAAGCGGTGGCTGCGCCACGCGCACTCCAAAGCGCTTCGCGCGAAATACCAACCGTCACGCTCCCCACATCGACATTCGGATTCAGAGAAAACGAAAGGTGCTGCTCCGCGCGATCGCCGTTGTTGCGAATCACAGTCGTCACGCGACTTCGCAGCGAGCCGTCGATATTGATCTCGCCGTCGATGGTGACTGATTCGGCGACGATGTTCGTGCTGGTCGGAACGGCTTCCTTTGTCTCGCCTGCAAAACGTTGCGCCGCCAGCGACGCGAATGCTGTTTGTTCGTGAACGATCGAAACCGTGAGTAAGGCAGCGAGGATCAATCCGGCGATGAGCGCAACGCGATCGGCCGAGCCTGCGCCGCTGTCGGGCGCGTACTCCTCGCGAAACCGGTTCACGACGCCGATGAGCGTTCGCAGCGGATGATTCGCGGCGATTTTCCACGGACGCAAATCGCGGCGCGTTCGACGCAGATAGAACGTGGAGATCGCCAGGAGCACGATCGTCATCACCGTCGTGATGCCTGCGCGCGAGATGAGCGCCCGGCTTCGCGCCCGCAGCGGGAACGCGGCATCCGACGGCACGTCAGGAAACCAGAATCCTCGAACCGCCCACATCAATTCGTCGATGCTGCGCTCGCCGCCCGCGAAGAGATCGCCCGGACCGGCGAAGTGCAATCGATGAATGTGAAAGAGAAGATCGTTCAGCGTGTCGAGCCCGATCGTGAAAAACACCGCCACGAAAATGATGGACAGCACCGCGCGTCCGGTGATCGTTCCAAGCGCCAGCGCCAGCGCGGAGCTGACCAGCAACGCCGGCAGAACCGATACGAGCCAGCCATCGGCAAAGAACGGCAGCAGCGGCAGCGTGACGCGCGTGTGGATGGCGAGGGCCGCCGAGATCACCGTCGGAAGCAGCGTCACCGGAATGCAGACCGCCACGATGGCGAGCCAGCGGCGCAAGACGTAACCGGCCGAAGAAATCGGTGCGACGGAGAGGACCGCCAACGATCCCTCGTCACGCTCGCGGCTCAACGCGTCGATCGCAATCCCGGCGGCGAGCAACGCAGTCAAAAGCGGCTGCTCGGAAAGCAGAAACAGGTTGAACGCCGCCGGCCCGATCGCTCGCGGCGTCCGCCCGGAGATGAGAAACAGCGTCACGGCAGGAACCGAGACGAGGATCACGTAAACGGCGGCCAGTGCGCGAAAACGCGTCGAGCGCCACTGCGTCCGCATCTCGTGCCCGGCAAAAAGGCGCATCAGCGTCATGCCGCCCGGCTTCCGTGCCGCAACAATTCGGCGGCGTATGCGTCTTCGAGCGAGACCGCGTTGCCCGCGCGCGACATCAGCGCGTCCACGCCGCCGTCGAACACGAGCACGCCATTCGTCATCACGGCGATGCGATTGCAAGTGGCTTCGATGTCCTCCGAAATGTGCGTCGACAGCAGCACCGCCACCTCTTCCGCCACTTCGGCGATCAAATTTCGAAAGTGAATCCGCTCCTCGGGATCGAGCCCCGCGGTCGGCTCGTCGATGACGAGCATGCGCGGCGCATGAATCAAGGCCTGGGCGATGCCGAGACGCCGCCGCATACCACCCGAGTATTCGCCGGAGAGCCGGTCGGCGGCGTCGGTGAGATCGACGGCATCGAGCAGCATGCGCGCACGGCGATCGAGATTCCGCTTCGTCATCGCCATCCCGCGCAGCCGCGCGCAGTGAACGAGATACTCGGCGCCGGTGAGATTGCGCAGCGGTTGAAAGTCCTGCGGCAGGTAGCCGATTTGCCGCCGGATCTCCGACCGCGCGCGACCGCTCGCCGCATCGATCCCGTCGAAATGCATCGTCCCCGCGGTCGGCTCGATGGCGAGAACGAGAATCGAGAGCAGCGTCGTCTTGCCCGCGCCGTTCGGCCCGAGGAGTCCGAACATCCCTTCGCCGAGGGCGAGGTCGATGCCGCGCAAGGCCTCGTGGCCATCCGAATAGGTTTTGCGGATGGCGTGGAGCTCGATGAAGGAGGTCATGGTTGCGGTTTGTGTGCGCGTCTTGCGTCGCGGAAATGGCCCCTCATCCGGCCTTCGGCCACCTTCTCCCCACAAAAAGCGTGGGGAGAAGGGGCTCGATGGGAGGTTGCGGCAATCCGGGTTATCCGCCCACGATTCTCCGCGTTGCGCCGGTTGCGGGATTCCAGGCCATCACGTGCTTTTGCGTGTCTTTGTAGACGACCTCGCGTAGCGGGCCGATCGCCGGTCGTAGATCGAAAAAGCCGGTCTGCGTCCATTGGCCGACGTTGGACTCGCGCCGTTCGACCACACCGCGATTGACATCGATCGAGAAGAGGTTGCGCGTGCCGGACATCTCGGTGAGCAGCACGACACGCGTGCCATCGTCGCCGGCGAACCAGGCGGGCGAGCTGGATCCGAGCGGGATGTCTCGCACGGGCGAGCCATCGGGCGCGAAGAGATGCATGACCGCTGCGCCATTTGGCGATTCGATGACGACGATGCGTCCGTCGCGAAGGCAGTGCGACACCGAGACGTTCGATCCAGTCAGCAGCGGACGGATCACCGTTCCCGTTCGCGCATCGTTCAACGTGACGACGTTCGATCGCAACGCGCGCACGACCATCCGCGTGGCGGTGGGATCGAGAGAGAGGAAGTCGAAATTGGATGAGCTGATTGCGCCGGTTTCGCGCAGCGCTCGGGTCCGCACATCGAGCTCGAAGATACGGAGGGCGGAATCGGTCTGCAGGTACAAGCGGAAGACATCGGGCGTCACGAACAGGCCCCGTGCCTGTTTCGTCTGCGGAATGCGCGTCGATACGAGCGAGCGCTTCGAGGCCACGTCGTAGATCGAGAGGATGCCCTGGTTGACCGTGGCGATTCGTCCTCCATCATCGGACGGGAAAATGAAATCGCCCCAAACGGTGAGGCCTGTATCGATGGGGGCGGCGCCGCCAATCGTGTAGCGGCGCAACTCGGCGACATTTCCCGCGAGGACAGGCCACAGGGCCGAGCGGCCGTCGCGCGTGTAGTGAACGCCCCACGCCGATTGCGCGTCGATGCGGATGTTTCGTCCGTCGCCGGTATTCATCAGCCACGCGGTCGTGTAGTCGCCGCGGTTCGTTGTCTTGCCTGAAATCGTCACGAACGGCGTTCCGGGCGAGTGCGAGACGACGGCATCGGTAATGTCCGCCGGCTTCGCGGAGACAACCCACCAGACAAATCCCGCCGCGAGCAGCAACGCGGCGGCCATGAACGTCCAGAGAAACTGCGACAGTGCGCGATGGCCGCGGCGCCGGTCGGTGCGCCCGCGCTCGAGCTGCCACGCGCCGCCGGCGACGATGGCGACGGTCAGCGCGATTGCGAGCGCGACCAGCAGCCATTGGATCAGGTTCGCCGCCAGACCGAGCGCGAGCGGCATCACGAGAAGCCAGATGGCAACGCCGCAAACGACAGCCGCGACAAAATCAAATGCGATCAGCGGCGAGCGCGAGCGCACAAACGTACCGATCACGTGGGCAATCATGAATAGCGCCACGGCCAAGCCCACCACGATCGTCGTCAGGTGCGCGAACGTCACATCCCAAACGTGGGTCCAGGAGTCGCCGATGAAACGCGCCGGCGCCGCGATGATGCCGAAGCAGCCCACGATCAGGACAATGCCCGCGATCAGTTTGCCGAACCAGATCGACAGCGATCCGACCGGCCGCGAGAAATAGAACGACATCCGCCCCGCCGAGACGTCGCCGATGACGCTGGCGCCCGTGATGACGCCGAGTCCGATCGTGAAGCCGCTCGACAGGATGATCGCCAGGATCACGATGGCTTCGCCCGGCGACTTGCCATGACTCATCGGAATCAAGTTCAGAATGAGAAAGGGCAGAACGGCGAACGCGATTGCCGCGTAGGCGACGAAACGCTTCTCCTCGAATTCTCTGGCCGCGATGACGAGCGCGTTTCTCATGCGTTTCTCCCCTGACTCCCGCCAGCGATGGCGATGAAGATTTCTTCCAGCGACATCGCCTGCACCTCGGCGGCGCCGATGTTGTTCGTGCTGCGCATCCGCTCGAAGGCGATGTCGTCGTAGTTGCTGACGATCGCCTCGGCGCCGCCGCCCCACGCGCGCATCACAGTGGGGCGCATGACCGTCGTGTCGAGCGCGGCCGGTTGCGTGGCGAAGCGGATGCGGCGGAAACGCGACTTGAGGGCGTCGACTTCTTCGTCGAGCACCAGCTTGCCGTTCTCGATCATGCCGACGCGGTCCGCGAATGTCTCGACGCCGATGAGATCGTGCGTCGTGATGAAGACGGTCGTGCCGCGGTCCGCAAGATCGCCGATCACTTCCTCGAACAGAGACTTGCGCGCGACGACGTCGAGGCCGAGCGTCGGATCATCGAGGACGAGCAGCTCCGGCGTGTTCGCGAGCGCGAGCGCCAGCGAGACCTGCTTCTTCTGTCCTTTCGAGAGGCTGCCGAAGCGGCTGTTCATCGGAATGCCAAACATGCGGAGGCGCTCCTCGACGCTGGCCTGATCCCATTTGCGATAGAGACGCGCGCAAAATCGCGCGATCGCTGCGACGGTCATTTCCGGCGGCGCATCGGCATCTTCGGAAACGACGCCGATGCGCTGCATGAGCTCGGGACGGCGTGACCAGACGTCTTCGCCGAACAGCGTCACGTTGCCGTCGTCGGATTTTTGCTGGCCGAGGAGACAGCGGACGAGGGAGGACTTGCCGGCGCCGTTGCGGCCGACGAGCGCATACACCGCGCCGCGCGTCACGTTCAGCGACGCGTGATCGACCGCGACCTTGCGGCCGTAGCGCACGGTGAGACCGGCAATCTGAATCGCGTTGTCGCTCATGATTTTCTCCTGTGTTCGCGCACGACGCGCTCGTATGCCGACTCGACTTCATCGACGGCATCTTCGAGCTCGGAGCCGACGGCGATCGCGGTCGAGGCATACCGGATCGCGGCATCGCGCAGCGCTTCATTCCGCTCGTTCTTCCTCGGCTGCACCGGCTCGTCGGCGACATACGTTCCCTCGCCGCGTTTGACCGCGAGCACGCCGCCCTCGGTGAGCCGCTGGTAGGCGCGGGCGACGGTGTTGGGATTGACGCGAAGATCTTTGGCGAGGTCGCGTACGGACGGTACGGACGCGCCCGGTTGCAGCGCGCCGAGGGCGATCATGCGGCGGACGCCTTCTTCGATCTGTCGCCAGATGGGGGCGGGGTCGGTGGGATTGATGGCAAACATGTCGTTCTTGGGAAGTGGGGTGTCGGGTGTGGGGAGTGGGAAACCGAGTTCTCGTTTCCACACCCCACCCCCCGTTATCCCGTCTCTGTGTACTAGGTACCTAATACAGTAAGTCTGATTTCGCTCACTGTCAAGTGGCATGACGCTTGAGTAGTTTCGAGGTATGAGAAAGAGCCAGAGGGTAGCAATCGCACTCGCCGCAGTCGTGGCCGTCGCCGGAGTCACATCGATCGTTCTGCGGCATGGGAACGACGCGACGACCGCGAAGCAAAATCGGGCGCAGACCGTGAGCCCACAACTTCCCGACGCCGCGATCGTGAAGGCAGTCCAGGACGCGAACGTCCGCATCGACGGACTGTCGGCAACGAACGTGGGTGGAATTGTCGTACTGAAAGGAACAGCGGACCCGGCCGCAGCGCAACAGGCCGCCGCCGTCATTCATCAACTCGGCTTCGCACGCGTGGCGAACCTCATCGTGCCGCGCTCAGCGATTGACGACGACTGGATGCGCCGCGAGGCGGAAAAACGCCTGGCATCCACACGCGCTCTCGACGGCTGCACGCTCCACGTGAGCTGCGCCAAAGGCGTCATCCGCGTCGAAGGCACGTCCTACAGCGACATGCAAGCCGAAGTCGCCCGCAACGTCCTCCGCCGCCTCGGCGCCAACGAAGTGCAGGTGCAGTTGACGAAGCTGTAGGTGGCATGCGCGGCTTCGGGTGGCGAGGTCGCGCAGTACTGCAACTCCCTCAACCCAGCCGCGGCTCAACTTGATCTTTCAGCGACGCGGCGCATACTTAGCACGCCATGTCGCTGCCTGAACCAAGCCTCCTGACGCCTCAGGAGTACCTCGAGATCGAACGCAAATCAGAGATCCGAAGCGAGTACATCGACGGGCAAATGATTGCGATGTCGGGCGCGAGCAGGCGGCACAGCTTTATCAGCGGCAACCTCTTTCGCGAGCTCAGTTCTCAGTTGCGTGGCCGAGGCTGCGAAGCTCACACGAACGACATGCGCGTCAAAGTAAGCCCGACTGGCATATACACGTATCCTGACATCGTCTCGCTTTGCGGCGAACCCGATCTCGAAGACACACACGTCGACACGCTTCTCAATCCCTCGGTGATCATCGAGGTTCTTTCCGATTCGACCGAGGCGTATGACCGAGGAGAAAAGTTCGCGCATTACCGCCGTATCGATTCGCTGCGCGAGTATGTCCTCGTCTCTCAGAACAAGATCCGCATCGAGTGTTACCGGCGCGACGCAGACCGGTGGATCTTGTCCGAGATCAGCGACCCTGACGGAGTTTTACATCTCGAATCGATCGATTGCCATGTGCCGGTCAGCACGATCTACGAGAAGGTGGATTTCGATTTTTCGGACGCGTCCACTACGATTTCGCATCCGTAACTCGGGACCAATCAAGAAGCCGCAGATCAATGCCGGATGCCTTCGATAGACGCTCGAAGTCTCGCTTGTTTCGGGTCACGAGCGGGAGCTGGCGTGAAATCGCGATCGCGGCGATCAGTATGTCGCCAAGTTCCAAACGATGACGTCGCGATAAAGACGACCAAATATCGGCAGCCACCCGGGCTGCTTCCTGATCAAACGGCAGAACAATGCAGGTGGCGACGAGTACCTCGAATCGCCGCATCTGCCATTCGTAAGGTTTCCCTGCTCGGAGCGCAGCACGATATCCGCGCATACGCTCGAAAACCGTTACCGCAGTGATCGTCAGTCGTCCGACATCAGACACGTACGCCCGCACGCGCTCGCTGACGTGAGGATTCCCTCGGCTTAGCTCCGACAACGTGTCGGTATCGAGCACGACTGGCTCACCGTTCATCGGCCCCGAGGTCTCGCTCCCTGAGTTTTCGCGTCAGCAGGTCACGATCTGACGGTGACGTGTCGGCGAGGCTGGCGACTGCCAACGCAAGAATCACGTCCGGTCCGGGAGCGATGTCGACATCCTCTCCGTAGTGCCTCCGCAGCAACGCAATCACCTGAGCATCAAAGCTACGGCCACACCGCTCCGCATCTGCGGCAATCCTCTTGCGAAGCCTGGCCGGAATGCGGATGGTGCTGGCAATAGTCGATTCAGGTGAGCGCACGGCAGCTCGCTGGGTCATAAATGCAATCGTACCCGATTGAAGGAGGCGTCACCACGTCCCGCCGCACCCCTTACGACGCCACCAACGGCTCCTCGGCCGGCGCAATCTCGTCCTCACGCACCGTCTTCCTCGCCCGCATCCTTTCCTGCAGATCGTCGAAGAGCGAGTACGCAACCGGCGTTGCCAAGAGTGTGAGCAGCAGCGCAAGGCTCTGGCCGCCGATGATGACGGAGCCGATGGCGCGGTTCGTTGCGGCGCCGGTGCCGCTCGACGCAACCAGCGGAAGCATGCCGGCGACGAAGGCCAGGGTCGTCATCAGGATTGGGCGGAGTCGGTCGCGGTTGGCTTCGCGGATGGCTTGCGCGCGCGGGAGGCCGTGCGCGCGAAGGCCGTTCGTGTGATCGACCTGCAGGATGCCGTTCTTTTTCACGATGCCGAACAGAACCAGGATGCCGAGCATCGAGAAGATGTTCAACGACTGGTTGAGCACGAGGATCGAGAAAAGCGCGAACGGAACGGTGAGCGGCAGCGCCAGAAGGATCGTCACGGGATGAATCCAGCTCTCGAACTGCGCCGCCAGAATCAGGTACATGAAGATGATCGACAGCAGGAACGCGAACATGAAGTTCGTGAAGGCGCGGCCCTGCTCCCGCGAGCGGCCGGTGAAACCTGACGAGTACTCGGGCGGCATGTTGAGCTTCTTCGTTTCCGCCAGCAGGTTGTCCATCACCGTTTGCGCGGAGTGGCCGGGCGCCATGTTCGCGGTGAGCATGACCTGGCGTTGACGCTGGATGCGGTTGACCGACGACGGCCCTGCGCCCGGCGACATCGTGACGACGTCGCGGAGCTGCACCGTGCGCGTGCCGACCGACGGCACCTGCGCCTGCGCAATCCCCTGCGGATCCTTGCGGTACTCATGTTCGGCGCGCACGTGAACCTCGTACTGCTCGCCGCCTTCGTAGTAATCGGTGATCTTGAGGCCGCCGACGAGCACGTTCAGCGTTGATGCGATGTCCTGCACGCGGACGCCCATGTCCGAGGCTTTGTCGCGGTCGATGCGGACGCCGAGCTCCGGCTTGCCGGTGATCAGATTCGTGTCGGGATCGATGACGCCCAGGGGCTTCATGCCCTTCAACTGCGCGAGCAGCGTGTCCGAGTACTTCGAAAGCTGATTGAGATCGGGGCCGCCGATCCAGTACATGATCTCGGCGTTGACGCCGCCGCCGAACGCGTTGACCGGCCCGACCGACGTGCGCAGATTCAGCCGCTGATACTGCGGCATGATGTTGTTGCGGACGTCGGCCATGACCGCAAACTGATCGCGTTGCCGCTTGCCGACGGGAATGAGCTTGACGTAGACGGTGCCGAGGTTTTGCGTGACCTGCGGATCGTCGCCGATGGTCAGGACGGTGGTCTCGACTTCAGGCAGCTTGCGAACGCGCGCGGCAATCGACTCCATGATCGTCTGCGTCGTCTGCAAACTCGCTCCCTCGGGTGCGCGAGCCTGCACCTGGAACTGCGATTCGTCGTCCGCGGGGAGGAAGTTCTTATTCACGAGGATGCCGAGCGGGACGATCGAGACCAGCGCGATGACCATCGCCAGCACGATCACCCAGCGGTGCGCCATCGACCAATCGAGCATCTTCAAGTAGATGGCTTCGATGTGCGCGTAGAAACCGTGCTCCCGCGTCGAGGTTTCGTGCGAAAGGTCCTCGCGCCGCAGCCAGCGCGCGGACATCATCGGAGTGAGCGTGAATGAAACAAGCAGCGACACGGCGATGGCGATGGCCATCGTCACTCCGAACGAGTGCATGAAACGGCCGACGATTCCCGCCATGAACGCGACCGGGAGAAAGACGGCGATGAGCGAGAGCGAGGTAGCCAGAACGGCCATGCCCACTTCCTTCGTCCCTTCGACCGCCGCCTCGTCGGGCGACATCTTTTTCTCTTCCATGAATCGGAAGATGTTCTCGAGCACGACGACGGCGTCATCGATGACGATGCCGACGGCGAGCGTCAGCGCCAGCAGTGTGATGACGTTCAGCGTGAAGTCTTCGTAGCGCATCGCCGCGAACGTGGCGATGATCGAGCTGGGGATCGCGATGGCGGCGATGATCGTCGGGCGCGAGCGGCGGAAGAAGTAGAGCAGCATGCCGAAGGCGATGAGCGCGCCGGCGAGCCGCAGCGGATTGATCGCAACCACGCCGCCTTTCGGCACGAACGCCGCGATCGCGAACGCCACCGCCGCGCCACCAACGCGGAAGGCAAACGGCAGTTGCTTCTTCGAGGCCAGCCAACTGACGAGAGCAAAGAGAATGATGAACGTGAGAATCGAAACGTGGAGCACCGGCGCGCGCGCGGCGACGTCCTTCACGCCGAAGAGCAGCGTGTAGGTTGCCAGCGTGGAGATGAGCATGATCAGCGCTTCGCGCAATTTCGGCGACGAGAGGAAGAACCAGACGATGAGCGCGGCGAAGAGCGAGCCGAGAATCAGATGCTCTTTCACGGCGTCGACCGCGGCGACGATGAAGTCGGACTGATCGCGGACGACCTGCATCGTCCAGCCTTTGGGAAGGTCGGTGCGAACCTGGCCGAGTTGTTCTTTGAGCCGCTCGATTACCTCGACCGTGTTCGTGCCGGACTGCTTGCGGATGTTCATGACGACGGCCGGCTTGCCGTTGACGGTGGCGATCGATTCCGGCTCGGCCACGCTGTCTTCGATGTGCGCGACGTCGCCGACCTTAACGACATATCCGTTCGACGTCGAAAGCGGAATGTTCGCAAAGTCCGCCGGCGACTGCACGCGGCCGTACGTGCGCAGCGTGAGATCGCGCAAACCCTGTTCAACTTTGCCGCCCGGAATCTGCACGTTCTGCGATTGCAGCGCGGCCACGAGCTGCGCCGTGGTCAGACCAACCGCGGAGAGTTTCGCGGAATCGACGACGACGTTGATCTGGCGCGGACGCCCGCCGACGATGAGCACCTGGCCGACGCCGTTGATCGACTCCAGCCGGCGGCGAAGTTTTTTGTCGGCGAACTCCGTGATGTCGCGGATTGGCGCAGGGCCGGAGAGCGCGATGCCGAGGACGGGCACGGCGTCGGGATCGATCTTCTGGATGATGGGAGGATCGGCGTCTTTCGGCAGGTCGCGCAGGATCGTGTTGACCTTGTCGCGCACTTCCTGCGCCGCCACGTCGATGTCCTTCTCCAGCACAAAACTCACAATGACCTGCGACGTTCCCTCGGACGAGATGGACTGCAACTGATCGATGCCGCTGATCGTGTTGACGGCTTCCTCGACCTTGTCGGTGATGTCGGTCTCGACCTCTTCCGGCGCCGCGCCGACGAGCCGCGTCGTGATCGTGATCGTCGGGATGTCGACTTTCGGGAAGCGGTCGACGCCGAGCTGCTGGTAGGCAAACCAGCCGACGACGACGAGCGAGAGAACGATGACCGTCGCAAAGACCGGACGGCGAACGCAGAGGGCGGCAAGTTTATGCATTGTGGTTTTTCTCGGGTTACTGGTTGCTGAGTTGCTTGGTTGCCGGGTTACCCAGTTTCCGGGTTGCCCCGTTTCTTTGTCGCTGCGTTTCTGGTTTCTTAGTTGTTGCGGTTTCTGAACTTCTACGTTGCCAACGTCATCACTGCTGACTTCAAAGGCGGCCGTTCTTATTCAAACATTCCAGCCATCTGACAACTCGGCAACCGAGCAACCCGGTAACCGAGCAACCGTTTCACCGTCCCAGTTCAACTCGTGCAAACATCCCTGGCCGCAACTTGCCGTCGCGGTTCGGGAACTCGGTTTCGACTGTGAATGACCGCGATGCGGGATCGATGACGCCGCCGACGACGGCCACTTTGCCTTGGAAAACATCGCCGGCGTAGGCATCGACAGTGGCCTTCACGTTCTGCCCGAGGCGGACGCGCGCGAGCTCTTTTTCGGGAACGCGGAAGCGAAGTTTGAGCGGCGAGGTCTGAACGACGACGAAGGCGACGGTGGCGTCGCCGAGGCGCTGGCCGACGTCGGTGCGCTTCTCGGCGACCACGCCATCGATCGGCGAGCGAAGCGTCGAATCGGCGAGCTGCTGACGATAGATCGCCGCCTGTGCCTCGGCCGACTGTTTCGCTGCCCGCGCCTGATCGAACATCGCCTGCGAGCGGTCGTATGTCGCCTGCGGAATCGACTCTTTCGCGATCAACTCTTTCTTGCGGTTCAGATCGTTCTGCGCGTCTTTCTCGGCGGAAACGGCGCGGGCGATGTCGGCGTTCGCTTTGTCGAGATTGAGACGCGGATAGTCGGTCTCGATCGCGAGCAACGGCTGGCCGCGGCTGACGCGCGAGCCTTCGTCGACATACATCTTGCCGACGCGTCCCGGAATCTTGACCGCCAGCTCGGAACGAACCGGTGAGATGAGCTCGCCCGTGGCGACGATCGTGCCGCCGGACTCGGATGAGGCGACCGAGGGTGTTGCGGTGCTGCCCGATGTTTCGCCGGCGGATGTCGTTGCGGTCGTCGCTGTTGCCGCCGAGGCGACATTCTGAACATCGGTGGGCAACGCGGGCGCGGCTTGCGTCGTCGTTGCGGCCGCAGCCGGAGCGTCCTTCTTCTCGCAGCCGAACGGAAGGATCGCCAGAATCAAAATCGAAATCGTTGTGATGATTGAACGCGTCATTGCTGGGTTGCTCCCACTCCAACAGCTTCTTTGATCGCGCCGGCGGCATACCAGACGCGGAGTTGTGCGAGGTTGTGATTCAACGTTTCGGAAGCGACGGCGCGGCGCGCATCGGCGAGCGAAAGCTCCGAGGTGGCAAGATCGAGCGAGGTGGATTCCTGGGCTCGATACAGTTCGAACGACTGCGCGTACTCGGCCTCGGCGGCAGCGAGCTGCTCTTTCGCCAACTGCAGCGTCGTGTCGGTCGAGTGCAGATCGGTGATGGCTTTGCGCACGTCTTCATGCGCGGCGGTCTTCGCATCTTCGAGCAGAAGTTTGGCCTGCTCCTCGCGCTCTTTCGCAGTGGCCACACGCAGGTTGACCTGGTTCGAATCCCAGATCGGAACGCTGAAACGAAACGCGCCGTAGCCGTAACGGCTCGCTGGAAACGCGGCTTTCTGATCGATGTAGCCGGCATCGAACGTGACGACCGGCAGCCGTGCGCCGCGCTGTTTCTGCACTTCGAGTTGGGCAATGCGAA
>DATAMS010000359.1:0-5454 GCA_036260495.1 Thermoanaerobaculia bacterium | reverse complement strand
GAGGACGCCGTTACGCGCGCGGCGCTCTGGAACGTCGTCGCCCACACCTCGACGAGCGAGACGCATGCCCTTGCCGCCGAGACCCTCGGGCGCGCCAGCGCCATCGTGCCGCAGCGCACGATCGTCGTCCGCTCGAATCCTGCGGCCGAGGTGGAGCTGACGTCGTGGATCAGCGCGAACTGCCACCTCGTCGGCGGCGGCAAGCAGGTTTGTTCCGAGGAGATCAACATCGTTGCGGGCGGGGACAGGATTCATCGCGTGCCGCCCGTCGTCAGCGCGCTGCTCATTCCCGACATGCCGGTGGCGTTCTGGTGGATCGGCGATCTGCCGAACGAGCATGAGGAGTACGTCGAGTTGCTGCTCGAGCCGGCCGATCGATTGATCGTCGATTCCGTTCATTTCGATTCGCCCGCCGATCTGGCGCTCGTGTCGCGCATCGCCGAGCAGACTTCGACGTCGCCCGCCGATCTGAACTGGGGCCGCCTCGAGGAGTGGCGCGCGGCGACCGCGTCGATCTTTGATCCTCCCACGATGCGCAGCCGCCTCAACGCAATCCGCCGTGTACGCGTGATCGCCGGCAGCTCGAACCACGAGTTCTTCGGCGAATCGGTGGAATCGCTGCTCTTCGCGTCGTGGCTGAGCGCGCAGGCCGGACACTCCGTCGACGCGAACGGAAAAGTGGAAGGCGCGGCCGGCTCGATCGACTACACGTTTGAGCGCCGCCATCAATCGATGGAAGTGGGAGCGATCGCCCTCGTCGAAATCTCGTTCGAAGACGGCGCCTGCGCCAGCATCACCCGCGACCGCGATCGGGGAGTGCTCGTCGCCAACGTCGACGGCAGCGTAATGGTGCAATCGGTCACGCGAACGCTCGATCAACAGATGGAGAAACTGATCGTCCGCCAACTCAAACGCATCGACGGCGACCGCGTGCTGCGGCGCGTTTTGCCGATCGCGATCAAGCTGGCAAAACGCGTGGCGTAGGTTACCGGCTCACACGAAGGCGCGACGTCGCGAAGCAAGCAATATCATTTGGCGAGAATGAACCTCCGCATCTTCGACAGTAAGCAAGACGCCTTAGCCGCCACCGCGCGGACGATCATCCAGCGCGTCAACGCGGGCGCGCGAACCATTGCACTCTCCGGCGGTGAAACGCCCAAGCCGCTCTATGCCGCGCTCGGCGCTTCGCCCCTTCGCGAAGAACTGGCAGAGTTTCCGATTACCTGGATCGTCGTCGACGAGCGCTACGTTCCCATCGATCATCCCGACTCGAACGCCGGCATGATGCAGAAAACGCTCTTCGCAAACGGCATCACGCCCGGCCATCGCTTCCTCCGATTCCGCACGGAGTCGAACGACCCAGCCGCCACCGCCCGTGCCTTCGAATCCGAATGGCACACCCTCGGCATCACCACCCTCGACGTCGTCCTCCTCGGCATCGGCGACGATGGACACACCGCCTCCCTCTTCCCCGGAACGCCAGTCCTCGAAGTCGAAGACCGCATCGCCGCTGAGGTGTTCGTTCCCCGCCTCGACGCCTGGCGCGTCACGCTGACCAAACCTGTCCTCCGCGCTGCAACGCTACGCTTAGTCCTCGCCCCGGGCGCGAAAAAGAAACCGGTGCTCGAAGCGGTCCAGACCGGTACCGACTACCCAATCGCGCAGGTTACGAGTGGCGTGGAAACGTGGTGGATGATCGATCGCGAAGCGGCGCCAGATTCTGCGCCATAGCTGGGACAACAAAGAGGCGCCGCCTTAACGCTTCTCTGCTCTGAGCCGCTTACGCCACGTATCGACGGTTTCTCCATCGTGTTGGCTGAGGTGGCCCGAAGCGATGCCGAGGTCGAAGGCGGACATCGTGTCGATGCTGATCATGTCGTAGCGCTGAACATCCGGCATGGCGAGCGCGATTTTTGCGACAGAGTTCATTGCCGACGTACGCTCAACAGTGCTTGGTGCGCCCTTGCACCACACTCTGATTTGCAGAACGCGGTTCTGGCTCCCTCTGGAATAGAACGTGCCGTCGTTCACTCCGACGGAGAAGAACCGATCGTCCGACTGCAGCAATCGATGCAACTCCATCATTTGTTGCAATGTCTCAAATCGCGAGGTGAGCAAAAATCCCGCGCCGGTAAGTAAGAGCGCGGCAGCAACGATGCCTGCGGAAAGTTTCCATTGAAAGCGGGAGGATATGGGAAGCGATTCGACCGGCTGACCGCCAAGGCGAAGCACGAAAGTGTCCATCAGCAGGTCGTGCAGGCCCTGACCGCTCTTACGGTTGAAGACCATAGTCACTACGATGGCTCCGCCGACTCCCATTACCACGACACCTGCAATGCTGGCCGCAATCGTGTTTTCCATGAGAGGGATTGCCAGTCCATTCAGCGTGAGCGGGACAATCCAGACCAAGGTTCGCAGAATCGATCGCTGTAACGAAATTGGACGGCCGTCACGGTCTCTCACTGCAACGCCAAGCAGCCGCTTGCCGAGGGTTTGCCCGCCCGCGAATGATGAGCCCATGAATCCGAAGTACAGTAGTCCGACGATCAATCCCACGAAACGCCCGTAAGGTCCTACTTGGAACCATACAGACGAGAGCGACCATCCGAGCACCTGTCCAACGATTCCGAGGAGGATGACATCAATCAGAAAGGCCGCCATCCGCCGCCGGAATCCCGAGATCGGCGGGAGCACATTGGCTTGGGATTCGCGATCGATTACTGAGGCAGCGACGGAAGCTGGGGGATCAGTCAAAGAGCCTTCCGGGTATGCCGTGTCGAATTCGCCCTCCATCTGCGGTCATTCTATCGAACATCCCGTGTTGGGAAAGAGCAGCGTCAGAGAAAGCGGGTCTTCGGACTTCGAGCAGGGTGGATCGTAGCGCGGGAACAAGATAGAGCCTAATAACTTAGAGCCTAATAACTTAGAGCCTAATAACTTAGAGCAACGTGAATCCCTTGGCGTTTCGCAGATCGCGGTCGAAGGAATACGTCGTTCTGGCGCGGCGCGTACTGGCGATCTCGCCGAGAAGATAGTCGGAGAGATCGCCCTTTCCATTCGAGTACATCAGGAGCGCGCGATCGACCAACTCGGCGTCTTCAAACACGAACGGCGGCGTCGTTTGCAGCATCCGCACGGCTGCGGCGATATCAGCTCGGGAGGCTCTGTAGACACTTTCCAAAACCCATTCGACCTCGCACAGGACTGGATTGCTGATGAGGCACGAGTCGTCGTCTTCCGCGGCCGGCCGCGACCAGATTTCGCGCCTTTCGCGGCCTGATGGTGATCATCCCGGATCAGGAAGCGGATTAATACGTTGGTGTCGAACGCGATCATGCGCGGTACTTCCTCTTTGCACGCCGCCTGACGGCGGCGCGCATCTCGGGGATCGTTGCCGGTTTTCGCTTCGCCAGGTGCTGCAACATACCGAAAGCGTTCTCGATCGGCGCCCTTTCATCACGCTCCAGCGTCAGCAGACCATTTCTCCCGATCGCCACCAGGAATCGGTCACCCTTCTTTAGAGCCAATCGATCGCGGATATCCTTCGGGAGGGTGATCTGTCCTTTGGATGTCAGCGTAGTCGTACTCACCATGCCCTCCTTACCAAAACGATTTTATCAGCGATCCGGTAAGGCAGGATTGTTAAGGCCTTACCGCCCCGTTTGCTCGTTCCACGCTGTCCCGGATACTGGCTTCCCGTTGAAGGTCCCCGAGGCACGGGCTACTCCTTCGTAGATTGGGCCGCCGGCGACGGGGAACTCCTGCGACTCGATCAGGCTCGTTACGGTCAGGAGCGCGTTCGGCCACCATGGGATGAGGCCTTGCTCGATCTTCACATCCAATTCCATGAAGTACGTATTACCGCTGATGGGACTCGTCCACTCTTTTCGGGGCGTCGTCTTTGTGAGTACCCAGATCGTGGGCTGACCCGGGTACTGCAGCGTAGCGATGCTCTTCGTCTCCTGGTTCAGCTTGGGTTCATCCAGCGTGAAGTTCGAAATACACACACCATTGTCGAGTTGCATGTCCTGAAGGATCCATTTGACAGGCTGCCCACCCGACGCAAAGGCACCGTATTCGTGATCCATCCACGTCACTCCGGTGACCGGAAACGTTTCGCCGTCGATCGAGATGGAGCCCGAAGCCTGCAGGCGTGTCAGTGAGTAGTAATAGTTGTTGGTTTGCAGCGGCGAGCCACAGGTCTGCGGCACCGGAATCAACCCTGTACCCAAAACGAGGAAGGGGAGTCCTTGTTGTGACAGCGTCAAATCGAACGTCACCTCGGTACCCGTCGCCTCATCGACCATGCGCGATTTCACAGCCATGTTCTGCGTCGGATCGGCGGCAGCCGCGTTCATCGTCACATACGAATGCACTGCCTTTGCCGTGGCTCCGCGGCCGCCACCGCCACTGAGGGTCACTACAGGCTCCGACGGAAATCCATCGCCGGCGCGCCAGAGGTTGATCGAGGCGACGCCGCCGGAGCCATTCAAGACGGCATTGGCCTTTGCACCCGAGCCGCCGCTGATCTCGACGGTTGGCGGCGTTGTGTAGCCGCTCCCGGCATTCGTGACCTCGATTGTGGAAAGGAAGTTTGCCGGACTTCCCAATGCCACATACCAATCCTTTGTCGGGTCGTTCTGTGCCCAATTCTGGCAGTTGAACACTCCGGAGAGGAACGTCGTCGTGCGTTGAAAGTGCCGGTTGTTCGCGATGTCGGACAGCATCACCTGCGCGAATGCGAACCCGCCCTGACCCACGAACGAAGCCGCGTTGATCTCAAAGCCAAAGGTGCGCTCGCCAGCTTGAAGCGTCCCGATGTGCCACCACCATTCGGTTGGCGCGCCGGGATGGGCATAGTGATCGGCTGGGAGATGGATTGCCGGCGTGGCAAGGTGGGGTGTACCCGACCCCGTCTTCTGAGCCTTCTCGAGGCTGGGCAAAATCGCATGAACGGCGGATCCGAGAGCGAACCGTGCGGGCATCGAGACTCCTCCTGTCGAAAGGGATTCGTTGCAGCAGAAAACCCGGACCTCAGTGTAGCAGTAGGCGGCGCTGAGTCTTGACGCTTCGCGTGACCCGGCCGAGGTTTGCGGTCATGGCCGGACTGCGGTTTGACGAAGCTCGCAAGAATTTGCAAACGTCGCGTATGACGACAACCCTCGATTTGCCGGCAGATCTCGTCGATTCACGTGCGCGCGACGAGGATGCCGCCAGACCCGCACGCAACAGCTCCGCGACCGTCTCATCGTGCCACCTTTTTCTACTGCCACTGCTCTATGAAAAGGGCGGCTACGTGCTGCGCAACATCCGTCTGGTTTCGGCGGACGTCAAAACGCTGCAGACCGCGGTACCGTCGTTCGCGAACATCACCATTACGCAGACATTGACGACGAAGCTTCGCGTCCACCGGTTGACGCCGGACGAGTTACGCGCTCGAGGAATTACCGTCGA
>DATAMS010000332.1:0-4491 GCA_036260495.1 Thermoanaerobaculia bacterium | reverse complement strand
GGAAATCACGGCCCTGCTCGAATCGCTCGACGAAGAATCGATCCGCGCGCGCCGGTACGCGCCGGGCAAATGGACCGTCAAAGAAGTGATCGGCCATCTCATCGACGACGAGCGCATCTTCGCCTATCGCGCGCTTTGCGTGGCCCGAGGGGATGCGCGTCCGTTACCTGGGTTCGACGAAAACGATTACGTTGCCGCGACGAAGTTCGAGTCACGCTCGCTCGCCAGCCTCCTCGCCGAATACCGTTCCGTCCGCGCAGCGACGCTCACTCTTTTCGAATCGCTGACCGCCGAGGAATGGCTGCGACGAGGGAATGTGAACGGCTACGAAGCGTCAGTGCGTGGATGCGCATTTCACATGGCTGGTCACGAGCTTCATCATTTGCGCACGTTGCGGGAGAAGTATCTGAACGAGTGAACCTTCGCTAAGGCCCCTCCAACCACTCTTCGAACTGCTGCAATGTCGTGTCGTGCACGACGAGGTACCGATTGAGCGCAAACGGATTCGATTGCCTCGTCACCAGCCCCGGCGTGACGGTCACCGCGGCGTCGTAGCCTGCGGCCTTTGCGGCGGCGATCACGGCGTCGTCGTAGTCGCCGTACGGATAGGCGAGGAACGTCACTGGCTGCTGGATGTGGTTTTCGATCTCGGCCCGGCTGCAGCGAAGTTCGTCATCGAGGAACGGCGCGTAATTCGCTTCGTCAGCGATCGAAGAGTGCGCGCGGCTGAGAAGCGGATGCGAGTAGGTGTGGCTCTCGATGTCTGCTCCGTTCGCCGCCAAACCGGCAACGTCGGACCACGTCAGATTGTCGGGATGATGCGAGTGCGCATCGATCACGCGCGGATAGACGAACGCGGTGAAGGGCCAGTTGCGTTTGGCCAGCTCCGCGGCGATCTCCGTCTTCGTCGAGCGCCATCCATCATCGACGGTGATCACAGCCGAGCGCGGCGGGAGCATTGACCGCCGGCCGTCAACGTAATCGACGACATCGGCGAGCGGAATCACTTCGTAACCGTGCCGGTCTAGCGCATCGAGTTGCTGCTGAAACGCCGCGGTGCTGATCGTGTAGCGCTCCATCTCGTCGGGCGTCGGTGCTGCACCCGAACGTGGAATGACTTCATGCGGCGGCAGGCCGTCCTCTTCGACTTCGTGGTATCCGAGGATGATGATGCGAGGCGGATTTGGTGGCGGGGAAATGGTGAGCGCGAGGAGCAGGGGAACCCAGAACATGCCGTTCGCAGAATCAACAGGAATGCCAGAAAACTCATCGGGATGACACGCCCAACCTCGGCTGTTACGATCTCGCGCTTTCGAGGAGAGTCCTTTTTGCTCACGACCAATCAGATCCGTCAGCAGTTTCTCGAGTATTTCGAGAAGAACCAACACCGCCGCGTATCCAGCTCATCGCTCGTTCCCGCGGGCGACCCGACGCTGCTTTTCACGAACGCCGGCATGAACCAGTTCAAGGATGTGTTCCTCGGCCGCGAGCCGCGTGATTACAACCGCGCCACAACGTCGCAGAAGTGCGTGCGCGCCGGCGGCAAGCACAACGACTTGGAGAACGTCGGCCGCACGGCGCGGCATCACACATTCTTCGAGATGCTCGGCAATTTCTCGTTCGGCGATTACTTCAAAGAGGATGCGATCAAGTTCTGCTGGGATCTCATCGTCAACGTCTGGGGTCTCGAAGTGGAGCGGCTCTGGTTCTCGGTTTTTGAAGGCGGCGACGGCGTTCCTGCCGATGAAGAGGCTGCCGCGCTTTGGGTGAAAGCGGGCGCGTCGCCCGATCGCGTGTTGCGTTTCGGCAAGAAGGACAACTTCTGGTCAATGGGCGATACCGGTCCGTGCGGACCGTGCTCGGAGCTGCATTACTTTCGAGGCGATGACCTGTCGAAGAACGTGGCCGCGCTCGTCAACGGCGAAGGCGACGACACGATGGAGATCTGGAACCTGGTCTTCATGCAATACGACCGCGGCGCCGATGGCGTCCTTACGCCGCTGCCCGCGCCTTCGGTCGATACAGGAATGGGGCTGGAGCGGATCGCCAGCGTGCTGCAAAGCGCGTCGACGAATTACGACATCGATGCGTTCACGCCGATCATGCGCGCCATCGAAGCGGGCAGCGGTTACGCGTACAGCGGCAAGATGGACGACGAGATCGACACCGCCGTTCGTGTTCTCTGCGATCACTCCCGCGCCTCGGCGTTCCTGATCGCCGACGGCGTGATTCCGGCGAACGAAGGGCGCGGCTACGTGCTGCGCCGCATCATCCGCCGCGCCATTCGTTTCGGCCGCAAGCTGCCGAAAGCGATCGTGTTGTCGCAGCTCGTCGATGCCGTGATCGAGTCGATGGGCGAGGCGTATCCCGAGCTTCGCGCGCGCCGCGAGGCGGTGTTGCAAACTCTGGCGGCCGAGGAGGAGCGGTTCTCGCGGACGCTGAGCTCAGGCATGGAGCGTGTCGGCGCAGTGCTCGACGCGATTCGCGCGCGCGGCGAGCGGATCATCTCCGGCGAGGAGCTGTTCCGGCTCTACGACACGCACGGCATCCCTGTCGATCTGATTCAGGAGATGGCCGAGGAAGAAGGCGTCACGCTCGATCGCGAAGGCTTCGAGACGATGATGGCCGATGCGCGCGTTCGTGCGAAAGCGTCGTCGAAATTTCAGCTATCGGCCGGCGCCGCCGTCTTCGCTCCGATCGCGGAGAAGACCGGACCGACGGAGTTCGTTGGCTATGATCAATATGTTGACGTTCCGTCGATCGTGAAAGCGATCGTCGTCGCCGGCGTCGAGCAGCACGCCATTCACCACGGTGCGGAAGGGGAAGTCGTCCTTTCGCCGACGCCGTTCTATGCCGAATCAGGCGGCCAGATCGGCGACAGCGGCACACTGGAATGGGATGGTGGCCGAGCCACGGTGCTCGACACACAGAAACCGGCCAGCGATCTCACGGTTTCGCGCGTTCGTGTCGATGAAGGGCACCTCACACTTCACTCGAAAGTTCGCGCATCGGTGCCGGTGCCGGCGCGGCTCGACACGACTGCGAATCACACGGCCACGCATCTGCTGCACCAGGCGCTGAAAGATGTTCTCGGCGAGACTGTGTCGCAGGCTGGCTCGCTCGTCGCGCCGGACCGTTTGCGCTTCGATTACACGTATCACCAGGCGCCGGCGGAAGCACAGTTGCGGCTCGTCGAAGAGATCGTCAACGACAAGATCCGCGCGAATCTCGAAGTCACGAAGACGGTCATGCCGATCGCCGAGGCGAAGAAGACGGGCGCGGTGGCAATGTTTGGCGAGAAGTACGGCGAGAACGTGCGCATCGTGACCGCGGGCGATTTCTCGCGCGAGTTCTGCGGTGGCTGTCATGTCAATCGCACCGGCGACATCGGCCTCTTTAAGATCGTCAGCGACCGCTCGCTCGCCGCCGGCGTGCGGCGCATGGAAGCGCTTACCGGGCGCGGCGCGCTCGCGTACTTTCAGTCGATCGAAGACGCCGCGCACGAGTTGCAGCAACAGCTCAACGTGAAACTGGAAGACGTTCCCGCGCAACTGCGGACGATGCAGGAGCGCCAGAAGAGTCTCGAAAAAGAGCTCAAGCAGCTCAAGATGCGTGTGGCCACCGGCGGCGGTGGGTCGGCTGCCGCGAGCGCCGATGATTCGATCGATATCGATGGCGTTGCTCTCGTCGCGCGCCGTTTCGACGACGTCAGCGGCGGCGACTTGCGCAATCTCGCCGACACGTTCCGCTCCAAAATCAAATCCGGCGTCGTAGTCCTGGGCTCGGTCGCCGACGGCAAAGTCACGCTGCTGACGGCGGTCACGAAAGACCTCCTCGACCGCGTCCAGGCCAACACGCTCATCAACAAACTCGCCCCCATCGTCGGCGGCAAAGGCGGCGGCAAACCCGATCTCGCACAAGCGGGCGGGAAGGATCCGGACAAGCTCGATGAAGCCATCGCGCAGGCGCCGGTCGCGCTGCGCGAATTGCTGGGGGCGCAAAAGTGATCGATCTCGCCGTTGAATTCGAAGCTGTGATCGCCGCGCTCGGGGATCACAGCATCGACTACGCTGTCTGCGGCGGCGTGGCCATGGCAATTCACGGACTGCCGCGGGCGACGGTGGATATCGATTTGCTGATCAGATCGGACGACGAGGAGCGCGTGTACGCAGCGGTCGAGCCGCTCGGATTTCGCATCCGGGCGAAGCCGGCGCATTTCGCTCAGGGAAAGATGGAGATTCGTCGCGTGACGAAAATCGATCCGGCCGGTGACACGCTCATGCTCGATCTCTTGCTGGTGACGCCTGCGTTCGAGGCCGTTTGGCGCGAGCGCGAGCAAATCGAATCCGAGTTCGGCTTCATCTGGGTCGTTTCCAGGAAGGGCTTGATCGAGTTAAAGTCCGGCCGTATGAGCGGCACCGATCAAGATGACATCAAGAGGTTACGCGATGAAGACTGACATGTCTCCCGCCGCAGTGACACTCCGCATTC
>DATAMS010000297.1:0-7554 GCA_036260495.1 Thermoanaerobaculia bacterium | reverse complement strand
ATCGCCACGGCCCGATACCACCGCGGCATCCCTGTCATTTGTCTCTACCGTCCAGCCCACACGTCGCGATGCACGGCCATGGTCTCCGGAGACCGCGGCATCGAGCTGATCGAGTACACGGACATCCCCGAATTGCTGCCGCGTCTCTCGGCCACGCTCGCGAAATACACCGCCGCCCGCCCCGGTTTGCCCCCACGTTGACGGCGTGGCAGCCCTTTGCTATCGTCCGCCGCCCGCCGCGCCAAGTGTTCCGGCATAGCTCAGTTGGTAGAGCAACGGACTGTTAATCCGTGGGTCGTAGGTTCGAGTCCTACTGCCGGAGCCAATTCAATCCAGAGTTGCGGTCCTGACCTCCGCAACCCCTCAACGCGGCCCTTTTTCTTTCTCGGTGGCATTCCCTGTTGGCGTTGGCTGTGCGCGTTCAGGGGACTTTATCAAGGGCGCGACTGGTGGCTTTACTACGTATTGAGTTGAGTACTCCCAGAGCTCAACGCCGCCCCGAGCGGAGGCGATCCCGAGGCAGCAAGTTGCGGCCACAGCGTCGACAACCATGAAGATCGACATCATCGCCAGGAGATGACGCGTGACGCTGTTTATTGAAGGACTTCGCGCGGCGTACCGTGACGGGTCGTTCAGAATCTCTTGCGCCTCCACCATGCCGTCGGTTGTGCCGATCGCAAGATTTGCTCCCGGATGCGCGTTAGCGCCCACTGACTGGAATCTTCCTAGCAGGTGTTCAATCAAGGTCTTTTTGTAGACAGCGCGCCTGTAATAAGTGTGCCCCTTCTCGATCATGCGACGTGCCAAACGAGCAGTTGCGAATCCCAAACCGAACAGAATGCCGACGATCAGGGGAGGCAGCCAGCCATCCAAACCACTCACTTTGACCATGCTTGCGGCCACTGCGATTACCGCGGTGTTGACGGTGAAGTAATACTGCGTGCGCTGCCAGTTCAGCGTAACCTCGAAGCGATACTCGTCAATTACGATCTTGTACAGATCGAGAAGTTCGGCGCGGTCTACAGCGCCATCCGACGCGGCGGCGAGCTGGTCGAGCCGGACGCGGTCGTCAGCCACGCAGTTTCGGCGCGGCTATCGGGTAGATGTAGCGAAACGTTGGTGTGAACGCTCGCGATCCGTCCCGCAGCTCCGCCTCGATCTCCTGAGGAGAAACGAACTCGACACGCTCGATGTGACTCGAATCCACGCGGAACGGCCCTTCAGCCTTCCCGGTGAAGAGTCCGATGAATTTGTTCGATTCGCCGTCGTGCATGGAGAGTTGATCGAGCAGCGCAATATCGGCAGATTCGCATCCCAACTCCTGAAAGACTCGCCTCCGGATGGCCTCCTCATACGATTCCCCGGCGAACAGGTAGCACGCCACGGAGGCGCCCCATGCGAGCGGATGGCGATCACGAGAACGCGCCAGTTGCTGGAGGAGAATCTCCCCCTTGAGATTCGAAAGCAGTAGATGGGCTACTCGAAAATTGTGTGCCGTTGGTAGCACGAACTTGCGCGCCATCGTGCCGAGGATCTGATTGTGGTCATCGACAGTATTGATGGTCATGTCGGGACTTGGGCGGGCAGACGTAATCATGCGGTGCGGCCTCGCTTTCGACGACTTGGCTTCGCCGTAGATACCTTCGGTCCTTTGCGCAGTTGGGGAGCAAATGGAAGTCTCATCTGCTGAAGTTGCTCGAGAACCAGCAACTCAGCGACGTTAGCCCGCGTCTTTCCGTAGCGACCGTCTTTGACGAGAAAGTCGAGCATGCGGACCACTTTTGCGTTCGTCGAAACCTTCACCACGTGCGGCCTTGAAGAATTGGCGATGCGAGGCTTCGTGGCCATAGAGACTCTAATTAGACACCAATTAGATCTATGGAGCAAAAGCGAATCATCCTAAACGCGCGTACTTGGCCGGGAGTTTGGTTGAGGTTGTGCTTTATTCGCTCCCGGACCTGTAACCTCGATTTCGCCGTCATCGCTTGACCGCGATGGACCCTTCCGCTCTTTAGCTTTTTATATAGGGTGCGAAAACTCACCGACTCTTTCGAGAACAACGGTGCGGCTCAGCGAACTGGTGCCCAATACCGGACTCAGCGAGGAACGAAATGGTGTCGGAAGCCGTCCAACGGACGACCGCACGCATTCCGGAATCTCGCCTCGTGCTACCATCGCCGGTCGGTCCTAATAATTATTCGTTCTGGAGATTTCATGCACCTCGCTCTTCGGTTGCGCGTTCTCGCGCTGGCGGCAGTTTCGGCGTTTGTGGCTACTTCGATCTTCGCGTCGGATCCGTGGGATGCACCGGCGTTTTCGTCGGATCCGAAAGAGCTTGTGGCGGCGGCTGAGAAGGTCTCCTCGGGCGGAGTTGGGTTCGTCGTTCTCCTTGACGAAGCGAGCTACTCGTTCGAGGCGAATGGCAAGGCGCATACGACGCAGCGTCACATTTACCGCATCGTCGACGAGTCGGCGATCGATGAGCTGGGCACGCTCGAAGTTCCGTGGGCGCCCTGGTACAACGACCGGCCGACGGTCGCGGCGCGCATCGTCTCGAAGGACGGCACGGTGCATACGCTCGACTCCAAGGCGATCATGGAGTCGCCGGCCCGCGAGGATCTGGACATCTTCAGCGACAACCGCGTGTTGCGCGCGCCGCTGCCGGGCGTCGCCGTCGGCTCTGTCATCGAGTACGTCATCGAGTTCAACGGCAACAATCCGATTCAGGAAGCCGGCGCATCCGACATCGTTGTTTTCGGCGGGTATGCGCCGACGCAGCGGACGCGCGTGACGATCGACGGCCCAACGTCCATCCAGCCGCGCATCGTCAACAAGACCGACGTGCAAGCGAAGATCGAGGAAAAAGACGGCCGCCGCATCATGACGTTCGAAACGGGACGCATCGAAGGCCGCAAGGACTTCGAGAACTTTCTTCCCTTTGACGAGATCTCATTGCCGTACATCGCCTTCTCGACCGGCTCGTCGTGGGGGACTCTGGCCAAACGTTATAGCGAGATCGTCGACAAGCAGATGGCCGGCGACGACCTCAAGAAATTCACGCACGATGCGATTGGCAACGCCACGGCGCGGCGTGAAGTGATCGCACGAGCGCTGGCGGCAGTCGAGAAAAACGTTCGTTACGCAGGCGTCGAAGTCGGCGAGTCCTCCATCATCCCGCGTCCGCCGCACACAGTCCTCGGCAACAAGTACGGCGACTGCAAAGACAAAGCGACGCTGCTGGTGGCCATGTTGCGTCAGGCAGGAATCGTTGCGCACGTTGCGCTGCTGCGCGCCGGCGGCGACTTCGATGTCCACCCCGATCTTCCCGGCCTCGGGCGCTTCAACCACGCCATCGTTCGCGTCGACGCGACGGGCAGCGAGCCGGCGATGTGGGTCGATCCCACTGACGACTTCGCGCACGCGGGCGATCTCCCGGCGCAGGATCAGGGACGGCTTGCACTCGTCGCCTCAACCGACACGTCGTCACTGACGAAGACTCCCGAAACGCCGTCGGCGGAAAACCGTTATTCGGAAACGCGAACCTACACGTTGCCGGAAGACGGCAAAGCGCATGTCACCGAAGTCACGGAGACAGTGAGCGGTCCGGAGGATTCGTTTCAGCGCCACTTCTACGCAGAGAGCGACCACACCAAGTACAAAGAGCAGATCGAGTCATACGTCAAGACCTACTACTCGGCGAAGAAGCTGGAGAAGGTCGAAGCGACCGATCCGCACGATCTCACCAAACCATTTCGCGTCACCATCGAGGCCTCGGATGCAGACACCGGCGTCGCACGCGACGGCGATGCCGCGGTCGCGTTCCATCCCGCGAATCTCGTCAACTGGCTGCCGTTTCCGCTGCGCAATTTTGGCGACGATCACGCCGAAGAGGCGCGCAGAAAACGGGTGGGCGACTTCATTTTTCCCGCCGCGGAAGTGCGCGAGTGGACGTATCAAATCGTTCCGCCGGCCGGCTACAACGCGCGAACCCTCCCGCCGAACGAGACGATCAAAATCGGTACGACGACGCTGACCAAAGAGTTCTCATCGAAGCCCGACGGAGCCGTCACGGCGGTGCTGCGTTTCGACAGCGGAAAGCGGCGCATCAGCGCGGCGGAGTTCGAGGAGACGCGCGCCGCGCTGAAAAAGATCGTCGAAGGAAAGCCGACCATCATCGGATTCGATCTCGCCGGACAGGCTAAGTTGAACGCAGGCGACGTCGCCGGCGCGCTGACCGAGTTCCGCAAACTGGCCGCGCTTCATCCGAAGGAAGCGCAGCACCACATGGAGATCGCCCGCGCGCTCCTCGTCGGTGGACTTGGCGACGCGGCGCGTGAGGAGATCGCACGCGCCGTCGCGCTCGAACCTGCGAATGCGCACGTGCAGGCCGGACTTGCCGGCATCCTCGAGTACGACCTCCTCGGGCGCCTGATGCGCAAAGGCTTCGACCTTGACGGTTCGATCGCAGCGCTGCGAAAAGCAAAGGAGATCGATCCGAAGAACGCTGAATATCGTGGCGCGCTGGCCAAGGTGCTCACGTTCAACAGCGAAGGAACGGAGTACGGACCCGGCGCGAAAGTCGATGAAGCGATCGCCGAATATCGCGCCATCGCGAAGGACGTTGGCGAGAAAGAAGCGAAGCAGTTCGACGGCGACCTGATGCTCGCGCTCGCGCATGCCGGACGGTTTGCGGAGATGAAGGATCTCGCCGCAAGCGTGCAGGATACGCAGCTTCGCGAAACGGGACGCATCGCCGCGATTGCCGCGGTGGACGGCGCCGCACCGGCGTTGCACGAGCTCGGTGCGTTCGATGCGAACACGCGCCGCACCTACGCGCAGGCGATCGCGCAGACGCTGCTCAATCTACGGCTTTATCCGCAAGCTACGGAAATGTTTGATGCCGCCACGCAGGGCGCTCCGAACGCGTCGAGCGCGCGGCCGTTCATCGAACAGTTGAAGAAAACAAAGCGTATCGAAGAAATCCCGATCGACGAAAAAGAGCCGGGCTCCGTCGTGCAGAAGATGATCATCGCCATGACGCACGACGACATCACAGGACTGAAAAAGCTTTTTGCATTCGACCTGAAACTCGACGATGAGGACGAAGATGATCTGCAGCGTTCGATGCGGTCGATCACGTTCGGCACTGGAATGGCGCCCGCCGTCGTCGGCGACGTCTCGTTCGCCGCGTTGCGAATCCAGACCGACGGCGACGAGAAGACCGGTTACCGCCTGCGCATTCGAGGCGAGAACGGCATGTCGATTCCGACGCTCTTCGTGGTTCGAAAGAATGGCGGCTTTTTGATCCGCGCCAGCCGCGCCATGTCCGACACGATCGGTGCCGCGGTCCTCGCCCTAGCCGATGCCGGTCAATTGGACGCCGCGCGCACGTGGCTCAATTGGCTGCGTGAAGATGTGCCCGCGGGCGGCGGCGATGATCCGCTGTCCGGAGCGCCGTTCGCGTCGCTCTGGCCGAAGGACAATACCGCAGCGAACGCCGACGAGATCCGCATCGCCGCCGCGTCGACCATGGGCCACAAAGGTACCGATAAGAGCATCCCCATCCTTCTGGCGGCGCGCGAGAAAGCGACGAACGACAAAACCAAAACGTGGATCGACCTCGCGCTCTCGTATTCGTACGCAAACAAGAAAGAATGGAAGAACGTCGTTCCAATCACCGAGCGTCTTCGCGCGGCCTATCCCGATTCGGAGAGCGCGTTCACATCGAATGTCTACGCGTTGTCGCTGAGCGGTAGGACTGCGGATGCCGAGGCGCTGGCGAAGAGCCGTCTGGCAAAGAAGCCGAAGGATGATGAGCTTCTGCGAGCGCTGTCGACCAACGCCGCCCAGGCAAAGGACTATGCCTCCGCCGCGAAGTACGCGGAGCAAATCGTCGACGAGCTTTCGCCGACGCAGAACGATTACAACAACGCCGCGTGGTTCGAGCTGTTCGTCGGCAACGTGACACATGCAATGGAAAACGCGCGCCGCGCCACCGCCGAGGAGTCGCAGACGTCGCCCGCGGCACTGCATACGCTGGCGACGTTGTACGCGGAGACGGGCAAGAACATCGAGGCGCGCGATGCGTTGTTGCGTACGCTCGACAAGAGCCGCCGTGACACGCCCGACAGCAGCGATTGGTACGTCCTCGGCCGCATGGCCGAGAACTACGGCGTACGCGAAGCAGCGCTCGCAGCCTACAAACGCGTGGATAAGAAAGAAGCCGACGGCGCGTCCGTGTGGGAGCTCGCGCAACGGCGTCTGACGGCGATGAGTAAGTAGACGTTTTCACGCGGAGCCGCGGAGAGCACGGAGGTGGTTTTCTTCGCGTCCTCCGCGTCTCCGCGTGAACCGGTTCTAACGTTATTCTGTCGCCGCGATCCATGTTTCCCACAACGCGACGCAGTGTGATCGTTGCCCTCGCCAGCGACGACGATGAGCAGCGCCGCCGCGCTTTCGACACGTTCATCGCCATCTACTGGAAGCCGCTCTACAAATACCTGCGCGTCACCGATCGCCGCAACGAAACGGACGCCGAGGATCTGACGCAGGCGTTTCTGGCGAAGTGTTTCGAGAACGGATCGCTCGCAAATTACGACGCGGCCAAAGCAACGTTCCGAACCTTTCTGAGAGTGCTGTTCGACCGCTTCGTAGCGAACGAATTCAAAGCATCGCAACGGCAGAAGCGCGGCGGCGGAGCGATTCCGCTCGACTTTGAAAATGCCGAACAGGAGATCGCGCGCGAGCACGATCGCGGCGGATCACCCGAGGATTACTTTCAGCGCGAATGGGTGCGCAGCGTCTTCGCGCTAGCGGTCGAGCGGTTGCGCGACGAATGTTCCGGCGCAGGCAAGCAAACGCATTTCGCGATTTTCGAAGCGTACGATCTCGACGAAACATCGCACGCGTCGTATCGCGAAACCGGCGATCGCTTCGGCATCAGCGAATCGATGGTGACGAACTGGCTCGCGGCAACGCGGCGTCGTTTCCGCGCGATCGTGCTCGACGTGCTTCGCGAAGCAACCGCCTCAGACGCCGAGTACCGCAACGAAGTCCGCGCACTCCTCGGAGTCGACGCATGACGTGGCTTTCGGACAACGCTGTCGCACATCTCCGCGCGGTTGCCGAGCAGCCCGATTTCAGCGCCACGCGCTACCGCATCGAGCGCGAGCTGGCCCGCGGCGGCATGGGCGTCGTCTACGAAGCGGAAGACACTGACCTGCATCGCCGCGTCGCCATCAAAGTCCTCGCCAGCGAGCTCGCCTCGGCAGACGCCGTCGAACGCATGCGTGCCGAGGCGCGGACGATTGCGCGGCTGGAACATCCCGGCATCGTGCCGCTCCACGACCTCGGCATCCTTCCCGACGGCCGGATCTGGTACGCGATGAAACTCGTTCGCGGACGGAGACTCGATCAGTTGGAAGCGCAGCCGCTCGAGTTGCTGCGCGTCTTCCAGCGCATCTGTGAAAGCGTTGCCTTCGCCCACGCAAACGGCGTCGTTCATTGCGATCTCAAGCCCGAGAACGTAATGCTCGGCGACTTTGGCGAAGTGCT
>DATAMS010000293.1:0-2956 GCA_036260495.1 Thermoanaerobaculia bacterium | reverse complement strand
GCGAATGTTGCAGGCGCGCGGACTCGATGCCATGGCCGCACGAAACACCGCCGCGCGCATGATCGACGGCCAGCTCCGGCAGCAGGCCATGATGCTCTCGTTCGAGAAACTGTTTTACCTGTCAGGAATCCTGTTCCTCTGCGTTCTGCCGCTCGTCTTTTTCCTGAAGATGCCGAAGAGCGCGGAGAAGATCGACGTTCATGTGGAGATGTAGATGACGACCAACGGAACCACCGCCGGCGCGATGCCGGAAATCGCCGAGCACGAGCCGGCAATCGCGCCTTCGAAGGCGAAACGCCTCTATCTCATCCTCGGCGGCGCCGTCGCGCTGCTGCTGATCGGCTACCTGATCTACGCGTTCATGTCCGCCGGTAAAGAGACGACCGACGACGCCCAGGTCAGCGCCGACATCGTCCCGATCGCGGCCCGCGTGGCCGGTCAGGTCACCGCGGTTTACATCGTCGAGAATCAACCGGTCAAAGCCGGCCAGCCGATCGCCGATCTCGATCCGTCCGATGCGCAAGTGAAAGTTGCGCAAGCCGAAGGCGATCTGGCCACCGCGCAAGCACAGGCGGCCGACGCCGACGCGCGCACCGCCGTGACGTCGGCATCAGCACGGGGCGCGCTCACCTCCGCACAAGGCGCCCTTCAAAGCTCGAAGGAAAGCGTCGACACATCCGCGGCGTCGATCAACGAAGCGCATGCCGCCGTGACGCGCGCAACCGCAAACGCGCAGAAAGCGCGACTCGACTTCCAGCGCGCCGAGGAGCTGGGCGGCAAGGGCGACATCTCGAAAGCACAAGTCGATGCCGCGCGCGCCGCGCACGAATCCGCCGACGCCGACCTCGCGCAGGCACGCGCCCGCGTGAGCGAAGCCGAAAACGCGCGCCAAGCCGCGCAAGCCAACGTCCAGAGCGCACAAGGACGTGTGCAGCAGTCTGCGCCCGTCCAGGAACAGATTTCCGCCGCGCAAGCCCAGGCCCGACTCGCGCACGCACGCATCGCCACCGCCGAAGCCGCCCTTCGCGCTGCGCAGTTGAACCTTTCCTACACCAAGATCATCGCTCCCCGCGACGGCATCGCCTCGAAACTCGCCGTCCACGCCGGCTCCTACGTCACTGCCGGAATGCCGATCGTCCAACTGGTCCCGAAGACCACGTACATCCTCGCCAACTTTAAAGAGACGCAAATGGCCGATATGCGCCCCGGCCAGCGCGCCACCGTCCGCCTCGACGCCCTCGGCCGCCGCGATTTCGAAGGCAAAGTAGAAAGCCTCTCCGGCGGCACCGGCGCGTCGTTCTCCCTACTCCCCCCCGACAACGCCTCCGGCAATTTCGTAAAAGTCGTCCAGCGCGTCCCAGTCCGCATTTCCTGGAAAGGCCCGCCCGCCGACCAAGTAGCCGTCGGCTCCTCGGCGGAAGTGACGGTGTATACGAAGTAGGGTAGCGGACGACGAGATGCGCCGGTCAAGATCACAATCTGTGACCACCGCCGAAACCCGAAAAGTACTCCGCGATGAATCGGGCAGTCGGGACGAATGGCGCCCGTTTCGAGGAAGATGCCACCACGAAACCAATGCCGAAGGAGTTCAAACACTTGAGGTCACAATATATGTGACTTCGAGTTCGAGCGGGGCCGAAGCTGGACCATTCTGGACCTGCTTGGTGCCATCATGATTGCGATCCATCGAAAGGATAGTTGATGGCGATAAGAGGAGCTTGAGTATGGCGGCTAGGAAGAAGACCACAAAGGCCTCGGTCCCGGCTGCGTCTCCGATCGCTCGCTCGGGCGGAAGGACGCGGGAGGGAGCGTCCTTTCCAACTCCTCCATCGCGCGTTGAGCTGCCAGGCGACTACGCGGAGACGCTCAACGAGATCAAGCGGCGCATCCAGCAAGAGCGCCTTCGCGTTGTACTCGCCGCCAATTCGGCGATGGTTCTGTTGTACTGGGATATCGGACGGATGATTCTGGATCGTCAAGAGCGCGAGGGTTGGGGCGCAAAGATCATCTCGCGCCTCGCTGCGGATCTTAGTGAGGGCTTTCCCGACATGAAGGGCTTCTCGCCGCGCAATCTCAAGTACATGCGCGCTTTCGCGGCAGCGTGGCCCGCGCGTACAATTGTGCAAGAGGCACTTGCACAAATCACCTGGTACCACAACATCACGCTGATCGAGAAGCTGCAGGTGGAAGCAGACCGGCTCTGGTACGCACGCCAGGTGATGGAGCACGGCTGGTCACGCAATATCCTGGCTCTCCAGATCGACAGCCACGCCCACAAACGCCACGGCAAGGCTCTCACCAACTTCAAGGCCACGCTGCCGCCCGCAGATTCGGACATAGCCGCGCAGGTGTTCAAGGATCCGTACCTCTTCGACTTCCTCGGCACAGCGGACCTGCGGCGAGAGCGCGAGGTCGAGCAGGCGCTCGTCGATCACATCCAGCGTTTCCTCCTCGAGCTTGGGAGCGGCTTCGCCTTCGTGGGGAGGCAGGTGCAGCTCTCATTCGCGAGCAGCGACTACTTCCTCGACTTGCTCTTCTACCACCTCGAGCTGCGCTGTTATGTCGTCATCGAATTGAAAGCGGTCCCCTTCGACCCCGCATTCATCGGGCAGATCAACGTCTATCTTTCCGCGGTTGACGATCTCTTGCGTCATCCGGACGACAAGCCGACGATCGGCCTCTTGCTGTGCCGTTCGAAGGACCGGATTGTGGTCGAGTACGCACTGCGTGACCTGAAGAAGCCGATCGGTGTTGCAGGATGGGAGACGAGAATCGTCGAGCACCTCCCCGAGAATCTCAAAGGCAGCCTGCCATCGGTTGCGGAGATCGAGGCGGAGCTCAGCCGCGAGGAGAATACTCGATGAATGGGCTAGCCTTGGCGCCGCCCGAACTGATTGGAGCACCCGCTGACCAATCGAAGCTCCGCTCCTTTGAGGTCACAAATTGTGACCTCAAG
>DATAMS010000289.1:0-4330 GCA_036260495.1 Thermoanaerobaculia bacterium | reverse complement strand
CATCTACAAGCGCAGCGGTTGGAACACAGTACTCGCCTGCATTTTCGTTTTGCTGGCGGCTGAATCGATCGGCGTCCATCTCCTGATTCAAACGTGGTCCGTCCGCACCGCGTGGGTCGTCACTCTCCTCGATCTCTACGGCGCGATCTGGCTCCTCGGCGATTACCACGCCATGCGGCTTCGTCCGATCACGATCGACGACCAGTCATTACACGTGCACTTCGGATTTCGATGGAGCATCTCGATTCCGCTGAACAGCATCGCGTCGATCGAGCCCGTTCTCTCGGAGTCGGATTGGAAACGCAAAGGCGTGCTGAAAGTCGCGCTGCTCGACGAGCCTCGCCTGCTCGTCCGCCTCGATGCGCCCGCAATCGCAACCGGTCTGGCCGGAATTCGAAAGACGATCGATGCGGTAGCGATTCTGCCCGACGACCTCGAAGAATTCGAGCAAGCACTGCGCGGCGCGGTAGGCCGGTTGCCAAGTTGCTGAGTTGCCGGGTTGCTGAAGACGACAGCACTCTTGGCAACCGGACACCAGGCAACCCAGCAACCCAGAACATCACGCCCGCATCGTGTCTGGCTTCCACGTCTTGATCTGCTTCTTGATGTCTTCGCGCCCTTTCAATTCGCCGTTGACCGCAGAGCGCACGAGGCCAGCAAGCTCGCTGTCGTCGCCGCAGAAACGAAGACCGATCAACTGACTGCTCGATAGCTCGCCGATGCGTCCGCGCAGATCTTCGGGAAGACAGCGCTGCAGGCGCAACGTCTCTTCAAGCCGGATCAAGCGATCCTGAACGGCGAGCACCATCGTTCGCGCCAGGAGCGCGAGGAAAACCAGCGCCAGCGCAAACACGATCTCCCACCACACCAGCCGCCCGCCGCGGTGCATGATCGCGTACACGATGCGGATGATCAGATTGATCGCCAGCAGCGGAATGGTAACGAAGTGATACAGCGGTACGAACCGGCGATGAGTGGCAAAGGACTGCGTTGCGTCGGCCATGAGCGTCTCCTCTTTCGCTCAGGATCGCATGGCCGTCAATGTCCGGAGGCCCGCCGTCGCGGCGCGATTGGAGGAACGGTGACGCGGATCTCGTTCGACAGCGCGCCGCAAATATACGAGAAGCCCACCGCAAAATCAGTGCTCACAGCGACCGGCCGGATCTCGTATCGATACGCAACCCCGCCTTTCACAGTCGTATCTGTGAACGTGCGCATCTCGTTCGGGTTCCGCGCGATCAACGTGAACGAGCCCGTGTCCGTCGCCCGAAGAATTTCCCAGTAGCCGTTGATCGATTCCGGCGACTGCCACTGCAGCACCGCCTTCCCTGCCGATGCCACAACAGTCAGCGACGGCGCCGCCGCGCGGCCCTGCGCGCGCGCGGAGAAGCACGAGCCCAATCCCGCGGGGACGAGTTGCATGCCGAGGCGGCTGCGGCCGAAGGAAAGGTCGATGGGGGCGGCGCCGCAACCATCCTGCGAGCGTGCCCAGAGGCGGATGTGATTCGGTTTCGAAGAGCCCCAGTGCACGGGATCGACGTAGAAGAATTTCTGTGTGCGGCCCGGAAGCACCGAGAACTCGGCGATCGTGAAATCGGCAGTCGCGCACTGCTGCGGACTGGCGCAGGTGCTGTTGGGCGTGTCGATGAGGGTGTTGCAAAACGCCGTGCTGGCATCTTCGTAGATCGCCTCCACGGTCAGCGTCACGATGCCGCTGGTAGCGCTGCGGTTCTCGATCTCGACGTATCCATCGCCGAAGATTGTGTAGTCGTCCGACGCTCCCGCGGCATCGAGATGGGAGTCGAGCAGCAACTGGTACTTGCCGCACGCCGGCGTCCCGCCCAACCCGCCCGTCCCGCCCGCGCCCGCGGCGGAGAGGATCAGGCAGTTCAGCGGCTGATGCGCGTCGCCGAGCGAACCGACTCCCTCCATATCGCTCCACGGAAGGAGATAACTGGTGTACGCCGCCGGCGCGGTGGCGGCTTCGACCTGCGTCATCGACATCGTCGCGGCCGTGGCGGCGCGCGCTTCGAGGTGCACGGTGTGCGGTCCCGGATCGAGAATATCAGGGTAGTGATCCCACAACGCCAACCCGCCGCCTGCCGGAATCACGACCGTGAACGGCAGCATTGGAAAACCATCGATAACATAGCGAAAATCGATCGTTCTGTGCGCATCTGCGCTCACGTAGCTCTGCAGATATAACCGCGCCGCCTCCGCCGGCTTCACCGTGAGAGTCGCACCGGCGCTGGTCCAATCAGAACCGATCGCAACCGCCTGATCGCTGACCAGCGACGCGCCCGGAAAAGACTGCGACGGAAATCCCTGAGCGGTCACGAACATCAGGCGGAATTTGATGGTGCCGCTCTCCGCAAGAACGCGCGCTTCAATGGCCATGCGGTGCGCGCCGGCGGCAACGTGCGGGAGAACGATGTTGATGTCGTCGCCGTGCGGGAACCCCGCTAGTCCGACGCGGAAATGAAACGTCGTTCCGACCGGAACATCATCCAGAATCCACCGGTACTCGACGTCGACGCCAGGAGTCGTCTGATTGTTGAGCTGCAGGAACGCGCGGGCCACAACCGTTGCCTCCTGCGAGGCCGTGACATTCACGCGATTCACTTGCGCGCAGCTTTCGAAGATGCGCTTCCAGCCACCGCCGACGGTGACATCCTCATCGAGGAGTTGTCGCTGCGTGCGGATCACTTCGAAGTACGGATACTGCCCTTCCTGCTGGTATTGATCGGGGCAGAAGTTGCAGCAGCCGGTCGTCGCAAAGACGGGGAACGGTGCAACGAGCGCTATCGTCAGCGCGAGAAGAAGGACATAGCGGTTCATCAAAAAACGTACTTCGCAGTGGCGTGAACCTGCAATAGCTTTGCCGTGAGTGCCGCACCGGGCTGGACGCGAAAGTGCTGATTGACGCGCAGTTTCACCTCGCCCTTCGGCGAATTGTCGATGAGCGATTGCGGCAGATCGACGAGCGTGATCGTCAGCGGAACCTCGCCTGAATGCTCTTCCACGATCTCGCGAATCTTCCGCACGGTCTCTTCCGTCATGCGCGGATAGGCGACTTCGAGCGCGATCTCCTTCACCTTCTTGTCGCGAATCCCATCGAGCGGAACGATCTCGAGCGCGTTGAGCTCGGGCGTGATCGGCGCTTCGTGAAAGGTGGCGGCGTGGGAGGCGAAGGTGGTCTCGTCGTCGGGGGTCGCTAGTCGGGAGTCGGGGGTCGGAGCCGATTCTTCCAGTGGCTCATCATCGGCCATCGGGGCCTCTTCTCCGACCCCCGACTCTCGACCAGCGACCCCCCCGAACAATCCCAGGTTGTTCGTCCGATCTCCGTACTTTTCCGCTTCGATCTCTTTCGGATCGCGATCGTCTTCGATGTCGTCCTCGCTCACGTCGTAGCCGGAAACATGCGCGTACTCCTCATCGGCGCGCTGCGCGTTCTGCTCCGCCGATTGCAGCGCGGCGCTACGGCCTGCCTGCATGCCGCCGGTGTCCTTGACCGCGGCGGTGAGCAGCACGGCGATTCCGTTGTCGAGCCACTTCGCGTACTTCGAATAGAGGTCGGAGAAGACGACCACCTCGACCGAGCCGCGCTGATCGTCGAGGATGAACTTCGCCATCAGCTTCCCTTCGTTCGGTCCCTTCTTGATCTTCGACTTCTTGATCTGCGAGACGATGCCGCCGATGTTCACGATCTCGTCAATATGTTGATGAAGTGTGTCGGTGGTGGCGTTCGCGAACATGCTCAACTCGTCGGAGAACTTGTTGAGCGGATGGCCGGTGATGTAGAAGCCGAGGGTCTCTTTTTCGAAGCGCAGCTTCTCGTCATCGGGCCATTCGGACAAACGTAGGTCGGACTCTCCAGTCCGACCAGACGAGTTTGTCGGACTGAGAGTCCGGCCTACGTTACCCGAGCCAAACAACGATGATTGGCCGCGCTCTTTTTCTTCGCGAGCGCGCTGCGCGGAGTCGGCCGTGTTCTCGAGCGTCTCGAACAACACCTTGCGCGGCGTTCCCAGAAAATCGAACGAGCCCGATTTGATCAGCGCTTCGATCACCTTCTTGTTGCAGGCGCGAAGATCGACGGCCTCGCAGAAGTCGAGGAGCGACGCGAACCTCCCCTTCCGATGCCGCGCTTCGAGAATCGATTCGATCGCGCTGCCACCGACACCTTTCACGGCGCCCAGTCCGAAGCGGATGTTCGGACCGACGACGGTGAAGGCGTAATTCGATTCGTTGATATCCGGCGGCAGAATGCGGATTCCCATCTCCGACGCTTCGTTGATGAACTTCACGACGAAGTCGGTGCGGTCCATTT
>DATAMS010000286.1:0-2039 GCA_036260495.1 Thermoanaerobaculia bacterium | reverse complement strand
CGCTCTGGATCGTTGATGATTCCGGTGATCGCAAACGCCAGCCGCTCCGGCGAAAGCTCGCGTTCCGTGATGACGATCGCGCCGCCAGCCTGTTCGACGGCACGCGCGTTCAGCTCCTGGTGGTTGTCCGTCGCGGCAGCGAACGGAATCAGAATCGCCGCCCGTCCAGCTGCGGCAAGCTCGCCGACGGTCATCGCTCCGGAGCGCGCTAAGGCCACGTCCGCCGAAGCAATCTCCGCGACGATCGGATCGAGATACGGCACGACGCGCGCGTCCGCGAATGCTGACGCGCGATACCCAGCCCGCACTTTTTCGAGATCTGCCGGTCCGGTCTGATGAACGATGTCGATGCGATCTTTGAGCGGCGCGAGAAACAGGAGCGCTCCGATCATCGCGTCGTTGATCACACGCGATCCCTGCGAGCCGCCGAAGATCAACAATCGCTTGCGGGAGTCGGGTGCCGGGTGTCGGGTGTCGGAGCGGGCATCGAAGAACTCTTTCCGAATGGGATTGCCGGTGACGACGGCGTCGGGCCTCTTCATCCGCGCCGCGGCCACTTCGAACGCGACAGCAGCCGCGGTGACGACGCGCGCGAGCAGGCGATTGGTCAGGCCGGGAAAGGCGTTTGATTCATGAATCGCCGAAGGCACACCGCGCAGTTTCGCCGCGAGCAGAACCGGGCCGGAAGAGTAACCGCCGACGCCGAGGACGATGTTGGGATGATGCTTGCCGAGGAGCGAGAAGGCTTGCACGAAACCGCGCGGCAGGCGGAAGAGATTGCGAATCGTTTCGCCCGCGCCTTTGCCTTTGAGGCCACCGACGGAGATGAGCTCGAGCGGGAAGCCTGCCTTCGGAACGATCGTCTTCTCGAGACCCCGCTCGGTGCCAACGAAGACCACGCGCCGTGCGGGATTGCGGGCCATCCACTCCTGCGCGATGGCAATAGCCGGGTAGATGTGCCCCCCCGTTCCGCCCCCGGCGATCATCAACATTTCCCGCACACCCTGCACACCCATGGATGAAGTTTCCTCAGCCCGATTGCTGCGATAAATTCAACAAGATTCCGACTGCGATGAGACTTGTGAGCAGCGACGATCCGCCGTAACTGACGAGCGGCAGCGGCAGCCCCTTCGTCGGCAACAGACAAAGCGCGACGCTGACGTTGAGCAGCGCCTGTACGCCGATCATCAGCGTGAAGCCGAGCGCGGCGTAGAAGTCGAAGCGGTTCTGGCTGAAACGCGTCACACGGAAACCGCGCCAGACGAGGAACGCGAAGACGGCAACGAGCAAAAACGCGCCGATGAAGCCGAGCTCCTCGCCGATGATCGAGAAGATGAAATCGGTGTGCGGCTCCGGCAGGAAAAATAGTTTCTGCCGGCCGTTTCCGATGCCGAGTCCGCGCAGTCCGCCGGTGCCGAGGGCGATCAACGACTGCATCGCCTGGAATCCTTTTCCGAGCGGATCGGCCTCTGGATTCAGGAACGTGACGAGCCGCTCACGCCGGTAGTCGGCGCTCAGCACCAGCAGCAATCCCGCGGGAATGATCATCAGCGCGAACGTCACCACGCGCATCCACGAGACGCCGGCCGCGAAGATCATTCCGGCCGCGACCAGCACGAGCGTCGACGCCGTGCCGAAGTCGGGCTCGAGCAAGATCAATCCCGCGAAGATCGCGATCACGAAGACCAAAGGCAGCAGCGTCGAGGTCAACTCGTTGATGCGCTCTTCTTTGCGAGCGAGATACGAAGCGAGAAAGAGAACGAGCGCCGGCTTCGCAAACTCGCTCGGCTGCAGTTGAAAGCGGTGCAGCACGACGATCCAGCGATGCGTACCGTTGATCGTCGGCTGGAAGAGCGCGATCACAAGCGCCGTGAGCACGGCGGCGACGATGCTGTAGATGATCCGGCGGTCGCGCAACAACGCGGCATCGACGTGCATCAGCGTGACCATGACCAGACTTCCGGCGATGAGAAACACGAGCTGGCGCGTGATGAAGTAGTAGGGATTGTCCGACCCAACTTTCTGCATCGTGATGATCG
>DATAMS010000246.1:0-3210 GCA_036260495.1 Thermoanaerobaculia bacterium | reverse complement strand
AATCGTGCCGGAGCATCGCCGAATCCGTAATCGATGCCACTCCCTGTTCGAGCTCGGGATTGGACTTCCCGCCCATGCCGTGCAGCGCGGCCAGACGGTACTTCCATGCAGTGCCAGGGTCGCCAATGCGCTCGTACACGTAGGCGAGCCGGCGGCGCACCATCGAGGCGTTCTGCAAATCGCCGAGGCGGTCGAAAAGGGATTCGCTCTGTTCCAGATAGGTGATCGCAGCGCCCCAATCGGCTCGCGAGAAATGCCACGAAGCGATGGTCTCGAGCATCAGAGCGCGGCAGCCGGGAAAATCCGAGGACGCCCCGGCGTTCAACGCTTCGACTTCGCGCTCCGCCTGGTCGTGGTGACCCTGCTCGAAAACTGTGTTCGCGGCGAAGTATCGAGCCGGCAGAACCTCCGGACTCCCCGCTTTCTCAAATCCTGAGGCCGCGCGGCGCAGCAGTGGTTCGGCGTCGACGGGCCGCTGCTCGATAAACGTCATCAATCCATCGCGATAATCGGCGTGCGCCTGCGCCAGAATCGCGCGCGTCGCTCCCCCGGCAGCGTCGATCGCGGCAACGGCCTTTTTGAGCATCAAATCACCCTGGATAAGTGCGACGCCCTCGCCGAGTTGTCGCGCAACGTCGAGATGACGTTCTGCGTCGTTGTCATCGTGGCGTAGCACAGCCTTCCCCCACCGGCCGAGTGTTTCGAGCGCGCCGATTCCTCTGGCGCTGGACGGGTCGCTGCGAACGAGCGCTATGGCCGCCTCGGGATCGCGTCGCACGTGGTCATACTCGCGGTTGAGCCGGACGAGAAACTCGTCCTTCGGCGCCAGCGCATTGAAGTGCGTACGCGCTTCGGTAGCCCACTCGCTGGTGGAGTCCGCGATCAGATACCGGCTCCACGCCTCGCGCGCATCATCCCGCAGGCCGAGCCGCTCGATCACGATGGCGCGGTTGAAAAGTGCTTCGGGAAACTGAGGCTGCAGGGAGAGGGCGCGATCGCAAGCCACCAGCGCATCGGCGAGATGCTCGGGCGCCTGCTGCCGCAGGGCTGCCTCGTAAAACACCACCGCCAGATCGTTCCAGACGGCCGGATCGCTCGATTGCTCCGCCGCCAGCGTCAGACTCGACAGAGCTTGCCCGCCATGACCTGCCAGCAATTCCGCGACGCCTTCCTCATGCCTCGCTGCGGGCGCCGGCACGTCGCGAAACTTTGCCAGAGTCATTTCGATGGCCGAAGCGAAAACCGGTTTCGCCCTCGCAACGCCGCGGTTCGCAGGCCGGAAAGGCGCCCACGCACCCCCGCCGCTGAGCCGGGGTTCGAGCAATCGCACATCCGAGCCCGACGCCTTCACAAGCGAAGCAATCGAGCGGTTTGCGGCCGGCCGGACGGCCAGCAGCAGGAGCGTCGCAGCTCCGGCTGCAACGACAACCGTCGCAATGAGCCGCCTGCCGGCCCATACCGAACGTTTTCGGTTGATTCCTTGCCAAGTCGTCAAGGTCTCGTCTCCCGCAAAGCTATCTCTCGATCCGATTAGACGGACACGTTCGCGCCATTCAGGACGTACGTCGTCCAGCGGAGGTGCCGTCGCTTCAAATGTTGGAAGAAGCCGTAAGGATACAACAAAGTCGTAGCGAACGGGCCGCTTTGAACACGTGATTCAAAGCGGTGGCTGCTCCGCCGCACGCCACAGCGACTTCGTCGCGAAAGAATGCTCCGCTTAACGGCGGAAGGCGCAAGGAGCTCGTTGTCCATTCTCGAAGGTCAACGTCACTTGAAGCTCATCGTGCTCCTTCGGTTAGCGGCCGGATTGTCATCAAACAAACGGATGAGGTGACTCTTTTGCGCGAAACGCTCTCGACTGCGGCAGCGCCAGATTCGCTTTGAACGCGTAAAGAGCGCGGTTGTTACCTCGTTGACGTACGTACGACTTCAGGCGTACGCTTCGACCATGGGAAAGCGTATTACCGCCTCGCACCTTCGCCAAAACATCTACCGCATCCTTGATGAGGTGATCGAAACCGGACGGCCTGTCGAGATTGAACGAAAGGGGATCGTCGTGTGCATCCAGACAGGACGGCAGGAAAAGAGCATCTTCGAGACTCTGACACCGCATCCCGGCTCGATCGTTGGCGACTCTGAGGATCTCGTGCACATGGACTGGTCGCCGGAGTGGAAACGTGATCTACCTTGATACACACGTCGTGGCGTTCCTTTACGAAGACGCCGGGGCTTCCCTGCCTCCCCTCTCAAGATCGCTGATCGCCCAAAACGACTTGCTTTTGTCGCCGATGGTCGTGCTCGAGCTGCAGTACCTATTCGAGATCAAACGACTCACGGTTCCGCCGGGAACGATGATCGGCACCATCCAGCGGGCGGCACGTCTTCGCCTCTGTGATCTTCCTTTCGAAGAGGTGGCTCGCGCAGGATTACAGGAGACGTGGACTCGCGATCCGTTCGACAGGATCATCGTTGCCCAGGCGCGTCTCCGCGAGATCATTCTGATCACCAAAGATCGAATGATCCGGGAGCAATACGACCGCGCGACCTGGTCAAGACCGCGATCACGTTGACTCGTTTACCGCCGCCGCCACAGCGATAGCGCGAAGCCGAGGATCAGCAGCGACAACTGAATGAGGTTGACGGTGAACGCTGGTGGGGCGCCGATTCGGACGAGCGGGATGTATTCGAGGATGACTCGTCCGCCGAGGTGTTGGAGGAGGAACAGGGCGAACAGGAACGGCGTCATGCTGCGGTAGCAAACGAGGGCGACGATGCCCAGCAGGCCGAGGATGATGTGCGAGAGGCCGAGGAGCGCCCAGATCGCAACGAGTGACTGCGCGGCGGCAGGCGGGTAGGTGTCGAGAGGAAGTCCGTCGGCGGAGGTCATCACGACGCGCCCGTTGATGATCGAGTTGACGCCGATGACGCACTTCATCAATACGAACAGACCGAAGATCCAGAGCGCGAGTTTTTGTCCACGGTAGTCGTTGTCGAAGGACTTCGGCAGCAGCAGTTCGAACATGATGAGGAGATCGTACGGCGTGTGCGATCGAGAGTTTCTGTGGGCTACTGCTATCCCTTCACACAAACGAACTGCTTGAGGATCGCTACTGTACGGACCAAATCGGATTGATTGCGCATCACTTCGTCGATGTTCTTGTAGGCGCCGGGGATTTCATCGAGCACGCCACTGTCTTTGCGGCACTCAAC
>DATAMS010000204.1:0-2330 GCA_036260495.1 Thermoanaerobaculia bacterium | reverse complement strand
TGACGGAACGATGCAAACCGGAGACTTCAGCAACTCCTGCCAGCGCGGCATCGATCGCCGCACGGACGTGACGGACGCACGTCACGAAGAAGACGCCGGCGGCTCAATGCCGGCGTCTTCCGCGTATTGCGAATCAGTGTTTGGTGTCCAGTCCGCAGCATCTCTCGTACACGGGAAATGCCGGGCGGACCGGTTCGGTGCGAGGATGTTGCGTCACCTGCTCCATGAGCGTCTTTACCGCCGCTTCGAGTTGCGTGTCGTGTCCTTTGCGCCATTCGGCGGGATCGAGTTCGACTTCGATGTCGGGAGATACGCCGGCGTTTTCGACTTCCCAATTGCCGCTAAGTCCATAAACCGCGGCGTCCGGCGCGGTGTAGGTGCCGCCGTCCATCAGGCGCGGACCGGTTTGTGATGAAACGAGGCCGCCCCAGGTTCTTGTGCCGACCAGGAGGCCGGCCTTCATCTTCTTGAAGTACCACGGCATGGCATCGCCGCCGCTCCCGGACATGCTGTTGATGAGCATCGCTTTCGGACCGTAAATCGCGCCGCCCGGAACCGGAACGTCCTTCTCGGCGTAACGGAATCGGATTGCGCTGAGCTGCGGGCGCGTAAGCATGTTCACCACGTAATCGGCCAGCAAGCCTCCCTGATTGAAGCGCTCATCGACGACCGCTCCTTCCTTCCCCGTCTGCGTGAAGAAGTCGCGATTGAAACTCTTGTAGCCGGCGCCGCCTGTATTGGGAATGTAGATATAGGCGAGGCGTCCGCCGCTGAGCTGATCGACTTTGCGGCGGTTGTCTTCGATCCAGGCGCGCCCTCGCAGAGCCGACTCGCTCGCGATCGGGACGACGATGACTTCTCTGGCATCGGAGCCGTCGGGCTTCGCGCCCACGCGGATGGCTACCTGTTTGCCGGCGGTATTCTCGAACCGTGCATAGACATCGTCGCCGGCGCGGAGATCGCGGCCCGCGACGGAGATGAGGTACTCGCCCGCCTTCACGTTCACGCCGGGCTGCGTGAGCGGCGCCTGCAGTTCCGGATTCCAGTTCTCTCCGCTGTAAACGCGGGCGAAGCGGTAACGGCCGTTGTCGATGGTGTAGTCGGTGCCGAGGAGGCCGCCGGGGACGGATTTGGTCTCGAGCATGTCGCCGCCGCGGATGAACATGTGGCCGATGGTCAACTGGTTGAGCATCTCGCGGAAGAGGTAGTTCAGATCGGCGCGGTTCGCCACGGCGTCGAGGTACGGCTCGTACAACTTCTTCGCCGCTTCGAGATTCAGCCCGTGATGATTGGCGTCGTAGAAATGATCGCGCTCGCCGAGCCAGACATCGCGAAACATCTGCCGCCACTCGGCGCGGGGATCGATGCGGATCTGGATCGATCCGAGCTTGAGCGTTCCCTCGCCTGCTTTCGGCTCATCGGCCGAAGACGCGATCGCCCAATCTTTCTTTTTCTGATAGAGAACCTTCTCGCCGTTTGCGGAGACATCGAAGGCATTCACGCCGGAGAGGAAGTCCTTCACCTTCCGCTTCTCGAGATCGAAGCGGCGGACGTTGACGCCGTCGTCGTCGCTGCCAAAAAACGACGGCGGAGCGATGGCGACGAAGAGGATTCCGTCCTTGCCAGACGCGAGTCCCTGGATGTTTCCGTTCGGAATCGGCATCGCGATGATTCGCTGGCCGATGCCGTCGAGATCGATGCGCACCGGCGCGACCTTCGGTTTGTCGGCCGCATCCTTTTTGTCTTTGTCGTCCTTCTTTTCCGGCTCTTTCCCGTCCTTCTTTTCGGGCTCCTTGTCGTCCGACTTCAGACCCTTGTCATCCTTCTTCGCATCCTTGCTCTTGTCGTCGGCCGCCTTCTCCTCGTCGCTCTCCGGCGCGAGCGGCGACGGCAGATCGTTGCGCAGAACGGCCGCGTAAACGTTGCGCGTGGCCACGCTGTCGATGCCGGAGAGATCGGCCCAACTGATGCCGCGCCCGATGTCGGTGCTGGCCGCGAAATAGAGGTACTTGCCGTTGTGATCGAAGACCGGATAGGTGACGTCGCTGAGACCGTCCGTGATCTGCGACGACTTCTGCGACTCCAACGAAAAGACGAAGACCGCGCGGACCAAATTCGGCAGGTAGCGGGCGTACGTGATCCAGCGGCTGTCGGGCGACCAGCGCGGCTCGAGAACGTCGCCGTTGAAACCGATCGGATTGGTGTCGACCTTCACGCGCGTCCCCGTCGCGACGTCGACGTACGAGAGAGTCAGCCGGCGATCGGTGTACGCGACCTTCGTGCTGTCAGGCGACCAGACTGGCCGGTAGTAAAAACTGGCAGGCTCGCCC
>DATAMS010000197.1:0-7580 GCA_036260495.1 Thermoanaerobaculia bacterium | reverse complement strand
CGCTCCGATCTCTCATGACAACGCCCCCCAAATCATCAGGATTGTGGCATTCTATATAAAAAGAGAGGGACGCAATGACGAAAGAAGTCCGATTGGATGTCGTGAGCCGTCTATTCGATGACAAAGGCGACGAAACATCTGTCGCCCTGACGTTCGACAATGTCGTGGTCGAAGTCCACAAGTCGCAGTTCCACGACACCCTTTACTACTCGCTCGGGAAGATCGATTTCGGGGTTCCCCAAACGTTGAAGCAGGGCGAGATCGGAGGCGGCAAGAAGCCGGCCGTGGCTGTCAACGGCATTCCAAGAGACGTCGTCGAGGTGCATGAGCGCAGCAAGCAAGGAACCCTCGGCTATCGCGTCGGTCACATTGGAGCCAACAACGTCTCATGGGGCGACGACATCGAGTATGACCGAGGTGGCTACTGTCCATCCGTCGCGGCCGAGGGCACACAGGCCATTGCGGTCCATTCAACGTCGCCGGATATCGGCGACCTGTACTTCACGCTCGGAACGATCGACGCCGGCACGCGGACAGTGAGGGGCTTCGACCCGAACTTTGGTGCCAGGAAATTCGGGAGAGGAGGATCTCCTGGCGTGGCCATGGCAAATGGTCACGTCGTCGTCGTGTATCGGGCCGGAAGCCCGGAAGACTACAGGCTCGAGACTGTTGCCGGCAGACTCTCCGGCAACAACATCAACTGGGGAAAGCCCGCGCCCCTTATCAATAGCGGACTAGACAGCGCCGTGGCGATGACTGCGGACGGCTTCGTTCTCTTTCTGTACACGGACACGTCTATCGAAAACCCGCGGTTCTATTCACGGACCGGAATGTTGGATACCGAACGTCTCACCGTCAATCTCCTGGGCTTTCCGGCCCTCATCAATCGAACTTCGGAGTTGCAGCCGGAGAAGAGCCCCTTGTTCGCCCTCACCTTCGCGGTGGCGATGAACGATACGATCGCTCTCGAGACCGTCTCCGACAGTAATTCCTATCTCGGTTCGTCCGCTTCGTTCCTGCTGCCTCGTGCAACGTGGATGGAAGACAACCTTGCGGCCCTCGCTCCAAGAGAGCTGCGCGACATCACGTTTCCCGGCTCTCATGATGCTGCCACGTACAAGATCGCCGACTGCTCGGAGTTCATCGGAGACATCGGCGGACATCCATGCAACAGCCGAACGCAGCGCAATTCTTTCTATGAGCAGTTGCGCTCCGGCGTACGTTACTTCGACGTACGCCCGGTCTACTACAAGGGCGCGCTCACCACCGGACACTTCGGAACCGCTCTGGGCCGCATCGTGGGCTGCAATGGTGCTCCGCTGACCGAGGTGCTCGATGACGTAGCGCAATTCATGTCTGAAATCGGGCACGAGATCGTCATTCTGAAGTTCTCCCACTACTTGGATCGCCAGAGGGGAGTATTCAACTTTACACGCAGTCAAAAATCCGAGCTGCTTGCGTTGGTCAGGGCGAAGCTTGAGGGCTTCTTCTACACAGGCACGATCGAGCTCGGCGGTTTTCCGTTCACGCGAATCGGCCAGTTGCTCTCCGGCAACAAGGGAGTTGTGTTGCCGGTGTTCGACCAATTCGGAGACGATAAGGACCTGCTGGGAAACGGCGCGTACAGCTATGCCGACTATCAGAACCCCAATCGCGATCCCAATGCGGAGCTGACCGTATATGACTGCTTCGCAGATAACAACTCAGTCACGACGGTGTTTGACGACCAATTGGCAAAGCTGAAAGCGCAATATAGTGCGCCGCTCTTCCTTTTCTCGGCGACGCTCACACAGGAGACTCGCCAGGCTGGCGGCTGCCCATTCAGCGACGTCATCGACACCATCGTCACGCTGGCTGCGAAGGGGAACGGAGCGCTTGCTCGCAAATTCAACGAATACTATGCAGACGGCGTCTTTACTCGCTTCGTCAAGGCGAACATCATCTATGTAGATTTGGCGTCTGACTTCGCGACCGATGTCTCGATCTTCCTCAACCGCCGCCGCTACCTCGGCGATGTCCTGCGGCCGGGCGACTATCTCATTCCCGGTGACACCGTCTACTCGGCCCAGGAGTTCACCAAGCTCGCCTACCAAAAGAACGGTGAGCTCGTGTTCACGAAGCTGACGGGGGATGGCGCGGAGCTCTGGAGAGAGCCTAAGAAGCACCCGAACCCGGGCGCATGGCGCTGCATCATGCAGTACGACGGCAATTTCGTCATTTACAAAGATCTGCAGACGCTCGTCTACGCGTCCAACACAGGAGGCAACTCCGGCGCGTTCCTGAAAGTCCAGGACAACGAGAAGCTCGTGATCTACCGAGCCGATGGAACTTTCCTGAAGCAGATCTCGCCGGCACTGTGACCATCCATCAGAATCGCTTCTGAATCCCGGGCTCATCTCATCGCGGTGCTGCCGCCAGTGAGAGGCTCTGCGTCAGATGGCCGTTCGATAAAACGACGTCCGGGTGTGTAGTGGCAAGAAACCATGAAGAAACTACACGAGCGCAGCCCACGCTCATGAAGGCGAGCTGTCCCTTCGGTGAATAGCGAAACTCGAGCCGTTCGGTCATGGCATCGGCAAGCGCGTTTTCCGTGATCGCGCTGCAAAGGTTTCACTTCAGCCCCTCGAACAGCGCCACATACACATCGATCCCGTCCCACAGATTTTGCAGACGAATATTCTCGTTTGCGGCGTGCTGATTGTCGTCGTGGTTGGCGATCGGGAGGATCAGTACCGGCGTGTTGGCCGGCTGCTGGAAGAGATACATTGGGATGCTGCCGCCGAGGGTCGGGACGCGGACGGGGTCGTGGCCGGAGGCGGTCATGAGTGAGGCGATCTGGCTCGAGAAGGGGAGATCGAGCGGCGTGCGTGCGGGTGGATAGCCGGAGCCCCAGACGACTTTGATGAGCTTCGCGTGCGCGGCGCGGGTGGCGGCGTCGGGAGTCGTGCGCACGATCGTGTAGCCCTGCTTTTCGATGTGCTGCTCGACCAGCGTCTTCACCGATTCCGGCGTTTCCGCCGGCACGAGGCGGAAGTCGAGCGACGCCACCGCCTCGGTCTGAATGGTGTTCGACGCCTGCGCGCCGACGTGTCCCGACTGGATGCCGCGCACGTTCAACGCGGGCAGCATCAGCAACTGATTCAGCGGCACACCTTCTCCCTCGGTCGCCGCGATTCCAAATTCGCGTTTCAGATCCGCCTCGACGGGCGGCATCTTCAGGATCGCTTCCTGCTCCGCTCGCGTGATTCGCTGGATGTCTCCATAAAAGTTAGGAATGAGAATGCGTCCGCTCTCGTCGCGCATCGAATCGATCAGATGCGTCAGCCGCACGATGGGGTTCGGAACCCAGTTGCCGTAGTGGCCGTCGTGGAGTCCTTTCACCGGGCCGTAGACCGTGAGCTCGAGGTCAACGACGCCGCGTGCGCCGAAGACGAGTTGCATGCGCCGGCTCTGATGCACCGGCCCATCGCAGAGAATCCACGCGTCGGGACGCAGCACCTCGGGATACTTCGCCAGATACGCGGCCAGGTGCGGCGAGCCCGCTTCCTCTTCGCCTTCGAAAACGAAGCGAAGATTGACGGCCGGTCTGCGGCCGGCGGCACGCAGCACATCGAGCGCGGCCACCATTCCGATGATGGGAGTCTTGTCGTCGCCCGCGGATCGCGCGTAAATGCGCCACTCGGGGTTCAGCTCTTTTGCATTGCGCCAATCGACATCGTTGCCGTCTGGATCGCGCATGACGGGCGTCCACGGCGCGCTTTTCCACTGCGTGGCATCGACCGGCTGGCCGTCGTAATGCGCGTAGAACGCAATCGTTCGCGTGGCGCCCGGGACGCGAACATCTGCGATGATGATCGGCGGCGCGCCGTCGAGCGTGAGCAATCGCGTCGGCACGCCGCGCTTCTCGAACAAGGCCCGAATCGCGGCGGCGTTGCGCGCGATGTTGGGCGCATCAGAAGCAAGGTTGGGAATCGCCAGCAGCTCGGCGAACTCAGCGACGACGGCGTGCTGATCAGGCTTCTGAGCGACGGCGTTGGCGGCGAGAAAAAGGAGAAGAATGGTGAGGCGTTTCATCGCGCCTCACCATATCGAAGTTCGCAGCGGTGGGGTTAGTGCTTAGTGCTTCTGATTGTGATTGCGAATCATCTGCACGCCTTCGCCGAGTGCGCCACCGATCAGCGCGCCCTTCAGCGGCTGATGGTGATCGACGACCGCGCCCGCCACGGCTCCGATGACCGCCCCGCGGGTCTGGCTGTAGTGGTGGCGATGATGTCGATAGTAATGATGATGCGTCGCAGCAAAGGTGCTTCCGGCAGGCAGAAGGAGCGCCAAGCTCAACATCGCTGCCTGGATCTTTTTGGTGGCCATTTGGGGTGTTCCTCCTGACCTTTACCAGTGCTAGATCGATGCCGCTTAAACTCAACAGTGGGACGGATTTACTGCATGTTCAGTCAATACGCCATTCAATGAAATCCGGTGATCAGAACTGCGTCGCGGCTCAGCCGTCCGCGGCACACGATCGCGGTCTTCCCGTCCGGCAGAACGTCGAAAAAATACGCGTCCTGTTCCTCGAGGGCAGTGAGTTTCTGCGGCGGCCCGGTGAACGGAATCCGCCAGATGTTGGCGCGGTCGTTCTGAAAATCATTGACGAGCAGAGAATTTCCGACAGGGCTCCAACGAACGGTGCTGCGCCCACGGAGAGTGACCGGGGCACTCCACGTCGCCGCACCACCGTCGGCCGGCAGGACGCCGAGGCGATCTCGTCCGTCGTTGTACAGAATTGCGAGCCGGTCACCGGTTGGAGACCACGACGCAAAGCTGACCTGATCGGGCCGCAACTGTTTCGCGCCCGTGCCGTCCATGCGAATTTTCCAGAGCCGGCGATCGACGTTGTAGGCCAGCCACTGGCCGTCGCGTGAGACGTCGATCGGACCGCTGTCCACGCCGTGTACGATCGTTCGCGTTCCGTGGAGGTCATAGCCCGTGGCGCGAACCTCATAGCCAGTGGGGCTGGGAGCGACGAAGGCGAACCCGTTCGGGAACGCGGCGGGAAAGATCGCCACGGCGGGTGGCCGGGTAAGTGGCTGTGGATATCCGCCATCGCCATTTGTGATGACGAGGTCGATATCTGATTCGACCGCGCTGAAGATGATGCGGGCGTCCGGCGTCAGCGACAATCCCTCCCAGGCATCTAGTCTTCCGGTCGAGATCTTTTGTGGCCGCTCGCTGTTTTCCAATGGAACGCGCCACAACTGACTTGACACGTCGGTCCCCACGGTCAGGAGAAAGCGCCCATCCGCCGAGATCGTCACCGCGCGGTACCACAGCAAGTCCTTGATGATCTGCCGCGGAGTGCCCGACGGATACGGCACGAACCACAGCCGCGCAGCCAGTCCCGCCGAGGCAAGATGGTCGTCCTTTCGTGTCCCGACGACCACGAGGCCGGTCATGTCCGGCAGCCACGCAGGCTGAGCGAGAGCGCTCCAATTTCCATCGCTCAGTGGCTTCGTTGTGCCGCGTACCGGATCGAATGCGAAGAGACTCGCGGACCGATTCTCCGCGCGGGCGACGGCGGTCGCGATCATCGAGCCGTCGGGCGACCAGCTCGGACCTCCGAAGAAGATTGGAGCAAAGAACTCGGGATACCGCTTGGTAGCGATCGCGTGTGCACCCGCGCCGTCGCTGGACGCGACCATCAGTGCGCTTTCACCGCGGCGTGGAAAGTCGCGCCGCAAGTACGTAATCAGCCTGCCGTCAGGCGAAAACGATGGGGAATCCTCGATGCCTTCGAAAAGCCGCTCGGGCTGCCCGCCAAGCGTTGAGATGCGATAGAGGGTGCCGTTCGGATCGCTGCTACCTACTAGCACGTAGACGACCGCATTGCCGTCGGGAGTAAAACTCTGCCCGTATACGGCCGCGTGCTGGATCGGCGGAACGATCAGGAGGCGTTGCCCCGTCGCCAGTTGCTGGACCCAGAGGCTTTGTCCCGAAGAATTCGATGCGCAGTAAGAGATGTACTTGCCGTCCGGCGAAATGACAGCGGAAATGACGTCGCCGCTCGACGTGACACGCTCGATATCGAGTCCGCGTCCCTCGGCGCTTCCCGTTCGATGCTGCCACCGAAGCGTGGCCCAGATCGCCGCGGACGCGATGAGAATCAGCGAGGCAATGGCGACGAGCGGCAAGGTCCACGAGCGTCGTTTTTCCAGTACGACGGCGCTGCCCGCATCGTCCGAGTGCAGTTGCCGCAGCAAAACCCGCAGATCGACGGCCAGCTCGCGCGCCGATTGGTAACGCTCTTCCGGATCTTTCGCCAGCGCTTTTCCGACGATGCGCGCAAGCTCAGGCGGCAGGTCGGGAACGAGCGACGATAGCGCCTCTGGCTCGTCATGGACGATGCGATGCAACGTGTCCAGTGTCGACATGCCGCGGAACGCACGCCTTCCGCTGACGACTTCGTAGAGGACGCAACCGATCGAGAAGATGTCGGCGCGATGATCGGCGCGCCGTCCCGCGGCCTGCTCAGGCGCCATGTAGCCGGCAGTGCCGAGGATCGTGCCCGCGCCGGTCAGCATCACATCGGTAGAGGTGTTTGGATCTCTCGTCTCCGACGGTTCCTCCTGTAGTTTTGCCAGACCGAAGTCGAGCACCTTCGCGTAGCCGCCGGTGGTGATCATCACGTTCTCCGGTTTGAGATCGCGATGAACGATGCCTGCCGCGTGCGCTGCCGCGATCGCCTCGGTCACCTGCAGCATGAGCTCGACCGCGCGCTCGACCGGCAGCGGACCGTCGCCGAGAATTTCGCGCAGCGTCCGCCCGCCGACCTTCTCCATTGCGATGAAGTGCAGGGTTTTCCCGTCGATGTCATGTGTGCCGATGTCGTAGACAGTGATGACGTACGGATGATTGAGTGCAGATGCCGCGCGCGCTTCCTGCGAAAAACGCCGGACCCGATCGGCGTCGCCGACCAACTCGGGCGGCAGGATCTTCAGTGCGACATGACGTCCGAGGGTCTCATCGACGGCTTCGTATACGCCACCCATTCCGCCCGCCCCGAGGAGCGATAAGAGATGGTAGCGACCAAGCTCGCGGCCCGAGAGATCAAGCGGCTCCTCCATTTGTAAAGAGTAACGCCACGAACCAGTTTGTGCGAAGGTGCGCGAGACAGTGCGATCCCTTCGACTGCGACTCCACGCACCGGTTAGCGATTACCCAGCTAGTCCAGCGACCGCGCAGGTGTCCTGCACCTGCAGCTACCTAGGTAGGCCCAACCGCTACCCAGGTAGCTCCAGCGACTACCCATGTAGCTCCAGCGACTAGCCAGGTAGCTCCAGCGACTACCCAGGTAGCTCCAGCGACTACCCAGGTAGCTCCAGCGACTACCCAGGTAGCTCCAGCGACTACTCAGGTAGCTCCAGCGACTACCCATGTAGCTCCAGCGACTACCCAGGTAGCTCCAGCGACTACCCAGGTAGCTCCAGCGACTGCTCAGGTAGCTCCAGCGACTACCCAGGTAGCTCCAGCGACTGCCCAGGTAGCTCCAGCGACTACCCAGGTAGCTCCAGCGACTACCCAGGTAG
>DATAMS010000195.1:0-9795 GCA_036260495.1 Thermoanaerobaculia bacterium | reverse complement strand
AAATGGTCGGACCGCGCGACCGTGTCGGCGTCGCGACACTCGACAACGAGCACGGCTTCCAGCTTCTGAGCGCGTTCACGACCGACCGGCGGCTCATCGTGGCGGCAATCAAGAATCCGAGATCCTTTCATGGCTTCGATCCTCTGCAGGTCGCAGGCACCAACCCGATGGAGGACGTCGCTGGGGACCTGACTCCTGCCCCAGGCGGGGATGCCCTGGGAATCTCCGCCGATTTCAAGGACATCCTCCGCGGATCGGCCCGCCTCGAAGACGACTACGCCCGCGCGAAAATCGATCGTCAGGTAATGTCCTTGACCGGACTGGCAACGACGCTGCGCGCGGTCGCCGGTCAGAAACACATCGTCTTTTTGTCCGAGGGATTCGAGTCGCGCCTCATTCAAGGACGCGACGCGCGTGGTGGGCAGGCGGAGAAAGGTGAGGAGAACACGGCGGTTGAAGCCGGGCAGACCTGGAAGGTCAATAACGACGACCGCTATGGCAGCTCCAGCAGCATGAGCTTGATCACGAGACTCTCAGAGGCAGCCCGGCGATCCGATGTGATCCTCGACGCCGTCGACATCCACGGTCTTCGCTCCGATATCGACGCGCGAAAGGGTACGGTCCAGAAATCGAACGAAGGACTCCACCTCCTGGCAGGCTCCACTGGCGGCACGGTCTTTCAGAATTCAAACGATCTCGCATCCGATTTCGGGCGCGTGCTCAAGTCCCAGGAATTCGTCTACATCCTCGGATTCCAGACCACGGCAGACAAACCCGGAAAGTTCCATGCGTTGAAAGTTCACGTGAACGTCCCCGGAGCTCGCGTCACCGCGCGTACCGGTTACTACGAAGGCGCCGGCGCGAACGTGCTCGAGCGCGCACTGTCGAGCGCTGAGGTAATGATCAACGACATCCCGCAGGATGCGATTCGCGTTGAATCGCTGGCGGCACCGTTCCCCACCACCGCAGTGAGCTCGCAGGTGCCGGTGATTCTCGAAGTAAATGGTCAGGATTTAGCCGGCGCCGTTGGGACGGCGCGTCGCGGGACCGCGGAGATCTACGTCTACGCGTTCGACGAAGACGGATTGGTGCGCGACTCGACCTATCAGCGGCTGACGTTCGATCTCGCCAAGCTCGGCGACAGTCTCAAGAACGGTATCAAGTACTACGCGACGCTCAGCCTTCCTCCCGGCCGCTATGCAATCAAGAGCCTCGTCAACGTCGCGGAGACGGCGAAGAAGGGATTCGTGCGCAAGGACATCGTCGTGCCGGCAAATGGCGATGTGGCAATCTCACAGCCTCTGTTCCTGGAAGAGCCGGGCAAGTGGCTCATGGTCCGCGGCAGTTCGCACGACAAGACGAACGCCGGTTATCCCTTCGTCGTCAATGGCCAGGCTTTCATTCCCTCGGCGGGAGTGAGCGTCCACCGCGGCGAGCCGCGCACGTTCGCGGTCTTCGTGGAAAACGCCTCGCCCGACGAGCTGTCGGTGGAGTCGAGCCCTAAAACGACGGTCGTCTCGCAAACGGGGAGCGGCCTCCGATCGCTTCTCCTCCTCCGGCTCGATTCCGCCGATCCTTCGACGGCGGCGCTCGACGTGACCGTCCGCAAACGCGGCAGCGACGATCTGCGCAAGTCGAGCATTCCGCTGACGATCCAATAACCATCGCGGCGATTGCGATGCAGGTCACAATCGCGCACGTGCTGAGCGTGTGCGAGGGTGATTTTGCCGATGACGCCTACAGCCCTGTGATCGAGGTCACAAACGAGGCGGCAGTTATCGGTGCTGCGAGCGAACTGCCGGATGCTTCGCCGGAGGATTCGTGGCGCGGACAACACGGGGTTTCGAGATCGGAATCACCTCAAATTCTTCCTCCCACGCGTCGTCATTATGGGCTTGACTAATCGCAATCTCATCCATTTCTTCTTCTGTGAGGGTCTTTTCCTTTGCCTGTTTTTTCATAGATCCCAACCTGTGATTACCCGGATTCTACGCCCGTCAACTCCTACGATGAGCATCAACGCTCGTCCGGACTCAGTCCTTCCGAGAATGCGATAACGCAGGGGGAGCCCCTTCATGCGCCGCGCTCGGAATCGACCCAGAAAGCACTCCATCGCTTCATCGACCGACACATTATGCGCTTCCAGCTTCTCTTCAACGAAATCGAGGTCATAGTCGTCGGGATCGAATCGGTTCCAGTTGACCACGCGACAATTGTACCTGCTGGGATCGCTATTTCTCGCTTCGCGCCGACTGCAACAACCGCTTCGTTGCCGCGTGCTTCGGATTCGTCAGCACCTCGCGCGGGTTCCCTTCTTCGACCACTTCTCCCTCGGCGAGAATGATCACGCGCGTGGCGAAGTCGCGGGCGAAATCGTCATCGTGCGTTGTGACCACAAGCGTGCGGCCGGTCGTCGTCAGTTGCACGAGCGTCTCTCCAAGTTCGCCGCGCCGCGCAGGATCGAGCGACGCTGTCGGCTCGTCCATCAGCAGGAGCGGCGGTTCCATCGCCATCGCCCGCGCGATTGCCACGCGCTGCGCTTCGCCGCCCGAAAGCTCGCGCGGCAACGCGTTGCGCCGGTGCGCGACGCCGAGGGCTTCGAGCAGTTCCAGGGCCCGGCGCTCAGCATCGGCACGCGGGACATGCGCGACCTGCGTCGGCGCCAATGTGACGTTCCCCATCACCGACAAATGCTCGAAGAGGTAGTGAAGCTGAAACACCATCCCGACGCGCGTGCGCAGCTCGCGGATCGTATTCTTCGACGGCGCCGGCCCCGGCCGCAGCACCACGCCGCCGGCATCGATCACCCCATCTTCGAACGTTTCGAGCGCCGCGACGCAACGCAACACGGTCGTCTTGCCGCCGCCGGAGAGACCCATGAGCGCGACGAGCTCGCCGGCGCGAACGTCCGCGTTCACGCCGCGCAGAATCTCGCGCTCGCCGCGACGCAACCGGAGATTCGCAATCGAAAGAACGCCGCTCATTCCGTCGCCGCCTTCCAACGCATCTCCAGGCGTCCCGCCAACCGCGACAACGGCAGCGACAACACGAGATAGAGCGCCGCGCAGAGGATACCCGGGATTACCCAGCTTCCAATGTTCGCTGCGAAGATCGACGTTTGCTTCGTCAGCTCGATCACCGTAATGACCGACACAAGCGATGAATCCTTGAGCAACGCCACGAAGTCATTCGTCATCGGCGCCAGCGCGATGCGAAAGGCCTGCGGTCCACGAACGAGCCGCAGCACCTGCGATTCCGTCAGACCGAGCGTGCGCGCCGCCTCGAGCTGCCCTCGTGGCACGGCCTCCAGCGCCCCGCGATAAATCTCGCTTTCATACGCCGCGTAGTTCAATCCAAGCCCAAGAAGCGCGGCAATAAAGGCTGGCAATCGAATCACCGACGAGAGCCCGTAATAAAGAACGAAAAGCTGCAGCAGCACCGGTGTTCCGCGCACGACCTCGACGTACATCGTAAGAATCGCCCGCACAAGAGTGCTGCCATAAACGCGTCCACTGGCAATGAACACGCCCACAAGAACCGCCAACGCCATCGCCGCGCACGACAACACAATCGTAATCAGCGAAGCGCGCAGCAGCGCCGGGATGTATCGCAACACAATCCCAAGATCCTGCGTCGGGCCGCCCTCGGCCGGCTTCTTATCACGTTGCTGAACGGCCTTCTGCGCGTTTAGAACGCTCGCAAAAAACGCCGGCTGATAATCGTCCCAAATCCCCCACTTGCGATAAATCCGCTCCAGCGTTCCGTCGCGCATGCGCGCGCGAAGCACCTCATCGATGCGGTCGCGCAACGCCGTGTTGTTCGTGGCCAGCACGCCGATGTAATGACTCGTCGCCACCGGCTTCGGCTCGGTATACAAGCCAGGCACGCGCCGCATCGACCGCGCCGCAATGATGTTGTCGAGCAGCACCGCGTCGAGCCGTCCCGCGCGAAGATCGGCGTACGGATGAACGTCGTCATCGTAGGAGACGCAGATCACGCCGTCCGTCAACTGCGCCGCCAGCAGTTTCTCGTACGCAATCGTGCCGCCGAGGGTGCCGACGCGGTGTCCGCGAAGCGATGCGAGCGTCGCGAACTTCTCCCGATCCTCGGCGCGCACGGTCAGCACTTCATGAAACTCGAAGTACGGAATCGTGGCCGCCAGCATCTTCCGCCGCGCCGGCGTATCTTCCACGCCGCTCATTCCGATGTCGAAGTCGCCGCGCTGCACCGACTGATCGATGTCGCTGAACGACACCTGCACGAACTCTGGCCGCCGTCCCAATCCCTTCGCAATCTCCCCCGCCACTTCGACGTCGAAGCCCCGCAGATTCGAGGGATCATTCGGATCCGCCTCCACAAACGGCGCTCCCCCCTCGGCATCCCCACCCCAATGCAGGATCGGTATCTGCGCATGCGCAGCAACGGCGAGAAGAAGCGCGACAACGATGGATGCCGACCGGCGAATGAGTCTCATTTTGTGGCGACGTTCATCGTTCAAAGCGACGGCTTTGTCAACGACTTTCGTGTGAGGACTCCTCGGTGCCAACGCTACAATCCGCCCCTGTGAACGACGATCTCCGCCTCGCCCTTTCTCTCGCCGACGCAGCGGACGAGATCACGATGCATCACTTCCAATCGGTCACGCTCTCCGTGCGGACGAAGAACGATCGGACGCCGGTGTCCGAGGCGGATGAGGCGGTGGAGCGGATGATCCGCGAGCGGCTCGAGCGCGAACGGCCGCACGATGGCATCCTCGGCGAAGAATTCGGCGCGCGCGGCGAGGCCGAGCGGCGCTGGATCATCGACCCGATCGATGCCACGAAAAACTACATCCGCGGCATTCCGGTGTTCGCGACGCTGATCGCGCTCGATGAGCAGATCGGCGTCGTTTCCGCGCCCGCAATTGGCCGGCGATGGTGGGCATCCCGCGGCGACGGCGCGTTCTGCAACGGACGGCCGATCCATGTCTCAACGATCGCCGACATCGGCGGCGCGCAGCTCTGCTACGACGACGTTCCCGGCTTCGATAAGCGTGATCTCGGCGACAAGTTTCTCGCGCTCGTGCGGCGCTGCACCCGGAGCCGAGGGTTCGGAGACTTCTGGTCGCACATGCTTGTGGCCGAGGGGGCTGCGGAGGTCGCGGTCGAACCGGAGGTCGCGCATTGGGACATGGCCGCTGTGAAAGTGATCGTCGAAGAAGCCGGCGGGCGATTCACGAATCTTCGCGGCGAGGCACGCGCGGACGGCGGCAGCGGGGTTTCTACCAACGGCTTGCTGCACGATGACGTACTACGCGCCTTCGCGTAAGAGCACGCGAAATTCGGCCCCATGTTTTGCGCGAAGCGCTTTGGAGTGCGCGTGGCGCAGCCACCGCTTTCTGAACATCAATTCAGGAGCGATCGCCGCGCGAAGAACTCTTCTGCCGCTCAATCTCCGCCCGCAACGCCTCGGCAGGATCGCGCCACGTGGGCGGCTTGATCGTCTTGCCGTCCTCGCGTACGCGCGGGGCTCCGTCGGGCCAGAGCTTGGCCATATTCGCGCCGTGGACGATGTCGAAAAGCGGTCCGGGTCGGACACCCATTTCGACAAGAGTGCCGAGGGCGAAGTAGATCAGATCGATCATGGCGTCGGCCTGATCGACCACGTCCGTGGCCTCGACGAACTCGTCGATCTCCTCGCGCATCCAGGCCACGCGCCCGTCCGCACGCGGCGATTTCAGGAGCTGCGGACGGTCGGCCACGGGATGCCCAAAACGGCGGTGGAACTCCGCAACCTGATCGAAAGGATCGTCAAGACTCATGAGGGTGCATCATAGTTCCATGCACGAAATCACGGCACATCTCTTCACACCGGAAATCTCGCTGATCGAGAAAATCATCAGACCGATCCTGGTCTATTTCTTCCTCGTGGTGCTGCTGCGAGTCTTCGGCAAGCGCGAGCTGGCGCAGCTCAATCCCTTCGATCTCGTCGTGCTGTTGTCGCTGTCGAACACGGTGCAGAACGCGATCATCGGCAGCGACAACTCCGTCACCGGCGGAGTGATCGGCGCCATCACGCTGCTGGTGACGAACTACATCGTCGTGCGATTTCTCTTCCGCCATCGCCGGCTGGACGAAGTGCTCGAGGGCAAGCCGTCCACGCTCATCAAGGATGGCCACCTCTGCAAAAGCGAAATGGCGCGCGAGCTGATCACAAAAGCGGAGTTGCAGAGCGTCGTTCGCCGCCAGGGATTCGACGGCGTTCACGAGATCGACAACTGCGTCCTCGAGCCGGGCGGCGGCTTCATCATCAAGCCGAAGTCACCGCCGACCGAGGAGCTGCGGCACACGGAACTGCTGCAACGCCTCGATGCACTGACCGCACAGATTGCCGCGATGGAACAGAAGATGGCGGTTGGGTAGCAGACGCTTGTCACTACTGAGGCGCAGAGAATTCTGAAACCCAGAATGTTGACTGTTCAATGTTGGATGTTGAAGGACCGAGGATGGCGCACATTCAACACGCAACAATCAACATTGAACAGTCAACATTCGTCTTCGTGGTTCATTCCTTGCGCTCTGTATCCACCGCGTCCCGCTCCTCTCTGTGCATGCCACCAGAGTACGTGCCGCCGCCGCTCGTACCGAAGACGCCGCCTGCGCCTTCTTTCACGCCGTACGCGCCGCCTTTGTGTGCGGCTTCGTCGTAACCAGCGTCCGTCGCGTTGCTCTTCTCGTGCGGAGGTGTTGCGCCTTCGGGTGTGTAGTCGATGTCGTCGTCGTTTCGTTTGATCGCCATAATGCAGTTCGTGGTGCAAACGCCGCTCCCGATTGACGATGACGTGGCCGCGATCGTCGCGCATGTCCGCGCGCATCGCAGCGCCGTCGTCGTCGCGCCGCCCGGTTCCGGCAAAACGACGCGCGTTCCTCCGGCGCTGACCGCGATCGGACGGACGATTCTGCTGCAGCCGCGTCGCGTGGCCGCGCGTGCGCTGGCGAGGCGCATCGCGGTCGAGCGAGGCTGGGCGATCGGCAACGAGATCGGCTGGCAGATCCGCTTTGAGCGGCGCTTCTCCGATCGCACGCGGCTGCTCGTGGCCACCGAGGGGATTCTGACGGCGCGAATGCAAAGCGATCCGTTGCTGAGCGATTTCGACGTCATCGTGCTCGACGAATTTCACGAGCGGAGCATTCACGCCGATGTCGCTCTGGCGATGGCGAAGCAGGCGATGGATGCGCGCCCCGATCTCGCCATCGTCGTGATGTCGGCCACGATTGTGGCGTCCGAGGTTGCGACGTTTCTCGGCGGCGCGCGGGTGTTCGAAGTGGGTGCGCGGCGTTTTCCGGTCGATGTTGTTTATCGTCCTGGCGTTTCGGCCGCAGACGCCGTTCGCGAGCAACTCCGCAGTGCCGCCGGCGACATCCTCTGCTTCCTGCCGGGCATGCGCGAGATCGAGCGCGCGGCTGCGGAGCTCGCGAATGCCGATGCGCTCGTCCTGCCGCTGCACGGCTCGCTCGACGTCGACGCGCAGGAGCGCGCGCTCGCGCCGGCGCCGCGCCGCAAGGTGATTCTGGCGACGAACATCGCGGAGACTTCGCTGACCGTCGAAGGCGTCACGCACGTGATCGACTCCGGTTTGCATAAAGTGCTGCGCTTCGATCCCGACACAGCGGTCGATCATCTCGTCGCCGAGCGCATCGCCGCCGATTCCGCCGAGCAGCGCGCCGGACGTGCCGGCCGCACGCAAGCGGGCCGCGCGATTCGCCTCTGGGATGCGCGCGACATCCTCCGCCCACATCGCGAGCCCGACATCGCCCGCGTCGATCTCGCTCCGTCGCTGCTCGACATCGTGGCCTGGGGCGGCGACCCGCGAACGTTCGATTGGTTCGAACGGCCGGACGAGTCGCGCATCGGCGCCGGAATGGAATTGCTTAAATCGCTCGGCGCCATCGACACCGGCCGGTTGACGTCCGCCGGCGTCACGCTTCGCTCGCTGCCGCTGCATCCAAGGCTGGGCAGGATTCTCATCGACGCGCACGGCGCAGACGAAGCGGTGACGCTGGTCGCAAAACTAAGCGGCGGCGGACCACCCGAGGAGCGCGAGTTGATCTCGATCGCCCGCAAGCTCCTCGGCGACGACTATCGACAGCACATCGACGACGCGACGTTACGGCGCGCGCTCCTGGCCGGTTATCCCGATCGCGTGGCCCAACGCCGCGAGCCGAAGTCAGCGCGCGTGTTGCTGTCATCCGGCACCGGCGCGACACTGGCTCGCGAGATCGACGACGGCAACGGCGAGTTCCTCGTCGTCCTCGACATCACCGGCGATCTCGTACGGATGGCGCGAGTCATCGAGCGCGAATGGCTTTTGCCGGCGCGCAAGGAAGTCGTTCACGAGCTCGAAGGGAACCGCGTCCGCGCCATCGAGCGAAGCTGGTACGGCGCGATTTTGTTGCACGAGCAACGCGTGGCGCCGGAGCAACCCGAGGCCGAGCGGATTCTGGCTTCGCACACCGCGCCCGACGAGATGCTCGTGCGGCGCGTCGCCTTCGCGAAACTCGACGTCGACTGGCCGTCGTTGATTGCCATGGCCGTCGCCGGAAAACGCAGTCTCGATCAGGTCCAGATCGAGCTCCCCTTCCCGCTCCGCCGAAAGCTCGACGAGCTTGCACCGTCGACGATTCCGCTTCCCAGCGGCCGCAGCGCACGTCTCGAGTATCGCGACGACGGCTCCGTAGTCGCCTCCGCCAAACTGCAAGAGCTCTTCGGCCTCGCCGAATCTCCCCACCTAGGCCCCCACCACACCCCAATCACCTTCGCGCTCTTATCGCCCAGCGGCCGCCCCGTCCAGATCACGCAAGACCTCCGCGGCTTCTGGAATGGCGCGTACAAGGAAGTCCGCAAGGAGTTGCGTGGCCGCTATCCGAAACATCCGTGGCCCGAGGATCCGTGGACCGCACCGGCAACGCATCGGACGAAGCGGAGGCATTGAACCACAGAGGCACAGAGGACACAGAGAAAGAGCAAATCTCTGTGTCCTCTGTGTCTCAGTGGTTCAATGAATTTATCGCGCGGCGCAGAACCGCTGCCGCCTCCCGCGGCACGACGCGCCGCAGATGCACGCGCGGGGTACCGTGCCAGCCGGCGCAAGCGTGGATCGCGCAGGCGATCTTCTCCGCGAGCGCGTCGTCGAGGGCGATGCCGTCTTCGAGATGGAGCGATTTCACTTCGAAGAGGCCATCAACGCGATGGGCTTTCGCGTCGAGTCGGCCCACGAGCCGGTCGCCCGCGAGGATCGGGAGGGTGAAGTAGCCGTAGCGCCGCTTCGCCTCCGGTGTGTAGCACTCGATGCGGTAGTCGAACCCGAAGAGGGCCAGGGCGCGCTTCCGGTCCCAGACCACCGGATCGAAAGGCGAGAGAAGGGTCGCATGCGAGGAACGGCGGCCACGGCGGATAGCAGCCAGCGTCGGGAGATGGTCCCGAAGAAGAAAAGCGTCGCCGTCCACGCTCTCGATGCGCGCAGGAAGGAGCTCTCCATCGCGGACGAGCGACTTGATCGCAGCCGACGTCTCAGCGAGGCCCATGCGGTAGTAGTCCGCGGCCCATCGCGCGGTGGCGACGCCGAGCGCGCGCACGGCATTGGCCACGAGCGCGCGATGCGTCGCCGAAGCCAAGGGAAGGCGGGCGGCGTTCCATCCGGGAAGAACGCGCTCGCGCAAGTCGTACACGCGCTGGAACCGCTCCCGCCGCGCGATCATCAGCTCACCGGCGCTGAAAAGATATTCGAGGGCGCGCTTCTCAGGCTTCCATCCCCAC
>DATAMS010000186.1:0-9765 GCA_036260495.1 Thermoanaerobaculia bacterium | reverse complement strand
CGCCGGCTCACCGCCAGCGAAAGGGAGGTCGCCTGCTCGCCGGCGGCTCCCATCAATGACGACGACCCAGTTCCGTAGTGGGTGTCGATGACCGAGCGCGAATCGGCGATCGCACTCTCGTCGATCGCTCTGAGGATGTCCGCCTTCACGATCCCCAACGCCTCAAAGAGCGCGTCGAGCTGCAACCGTATCGCCGTCACCTCCTGCAGGATCTGATCGATTCCCGCCTGGATGTTCGTGAGACGTCTGGCCAACTCCGTCGACGTTTCCTTCAGTCCGATCAGGGACAGCACCTGATCCATCCCGAATCCGGCGCCAGCCCCGAAGGCGCCACCGACGAACTTGTCGAACACCCACGCTGCGATTTTGGTCCCCGCGGACGTTTGCGAACCTGCGCTCTGACTTCCGGCCGGTGTGCTCATATCAAGTCCTCTTCCTCGGGAAAACTCAATGGACTGACGAGCGTAGCAGTTTTTCCAATGAAGAGAGGCCGTGAGGCGTCCGGCTCGACGCGGGTGTCGATAAGGTGTCCCAGCGACGGCTGATGGATCCTTCGAGAGTTCGCGGATGCTCCGGGACCACGGAGTCCGTCCCGAGACCGGTCGTGCGCTACGATCCCGGAGCGGTTCGCTTCCGGAGCTCTGGTCGCGAGCTTGAATCTCGTCGCCCGCTCCAGACTTCATTGAGAAAGGAAAAGGCCCGCGGCGATAATGCCCGCGGGCCGGGATTGTTGCGTTTATCTCGTTACTGTGCGTTGTTGAAGATCGCGTACTGGAAGCAGCGGTTTGGGCTGCCGGTGGTCTGGAAGGATCCTTCGGTCTGGGAAATGATTGCCAGTGCGTTTCCATTGGAGCCGGCGTCGGTGTAATTGAGAATCACGACGCTGCTCGCATGCACAGAATTGTCAGACACGGTGAGCTGGCTGTTGGCGTTGTTGCCCGGCGGATAGCAGTTATTTCCTTTGACGACCGTTAGTCCACCTGGCTCGCCCTTGTCGCCCTTATCGCCCTTATCGCCTTTTTCGCCCTTGTCGCCTGTGTTACCGGTCGCGCCAGTATCACCCTTGTCGCCTTTTTCGCCATTGGCACCGGTGTCGCCCTTATCGCCTTTGTCACCTTTTACGCCGTCTGCGCCAGTGTCACCTTTGTCACCCTTGGGGCCGATTGCGCCGGTGTCGCCTTTGTCGCCCTTTGCGCCATTGGAACCTGTGTCGCCCTTGTCGCCTTTTGGACCGATTGCGCCAGTGTCGCCTTTGTCACCCTTCGCGCCCATTGCGCCGGTGTCACCTTTGTCGCCCTTTGCGCCGATGGCACCGGTGTCGCCTTTGTCACCTTTCGCGCCAATGGCACCCGTGTCGCCCTTTGGACCGATCGCGCCCGTTGCGCCGGTGTCACCCTTCGCGCCGGTTGCGCCAGTGTCGCCTTTGGGACCGATTGCGCCGGCCGCGCCGGTGTCACCCTTTGGTCCGATTGGGCCGATCGCGCCCGTGTCACCCTTCGGGCCGGTCGCGCCGGTGGCGCCGGTTTCACCTTGATCGCCCCTGTCGCCTTTCTCACCTTTGTCCGTGTTCGGGTCGGGTAGCAGGTATCCAAGAATGTCGACCGTCACGTCGGCGCCGGCGTTCCACGTCTGCACGCCGAACGTGCCGTCGGGTCCAAGCATGACGCCAGCTTCGAACATCAGGATCTCGCCCTTCTTGAACTTGAACACGGTCGTCGCATTGGGGCTACCGGGTTGTGTCGGGTCGATGTGAACCTCGCCGTCGCCGTCGCCGGGCGTTACGGTGAAGCGTCCCACGATGCCGATCGCTTCGATCGGAATCGCCTCCGAGCAGGGATCGACGAACATTGGCGTGGCCAGCACACCACGGCTCCGGTAAAGACGCGCTTCGTTCGGGAGGTAGGCGGTCCCGCCCCACGGAGTGTCATAACGATCGCGACTCAGCGTCGAGGATAGGCGGCAGGGTGCGATTTCCTGGAAGACCGTCGGCTGGATGCGTCCCTGCCATGAGTTGTTGTTGATGGGGTTGACGATGGACATGCGCACCTGCAGTCCGGGCGCCGTGAACGGCTCGTGCGGCTTTGTGTATTTGTCCGCCTGTTCGGCGTGGATGGACATCGTGGAAAGCAGTACGACGGCCATTGCGATTGTGGATACGAAAAGTTTCCGAGTGGTAGCCATGAGTGTCCTCTCCTCTGCTGGTTTTTCATCGCGTCGTTGCGATTCGAAGAGGGAGTGAGACGGCCAAAAGTGTTTTTCCACGCTTCCCGAAAGTTTCCGGTATTCTGATTCCATCCAGAATGCCGCCGAAGAGCTGTTTCGCGCGAATCTTGCGCTCGTGGAGCGCGTCATAGCCGGCGTGTGCCGCCGCGCCGGACTCCGCGGTCCGGATGCCGAGGATTTCGGTTCGATCGTGAAGCTCGCTCTGATCGAGAACGATTACGCAATCCTGCGCGGCTACGAAGGCCGCGCGCCCCTCGGCGCCTTTCTCACGGTGGTCGTGCAGCGGATGCTGTCGCGCGAGTGGGTGCGTCTCCGCGGACGCTGGCATCCGTCGGCGGAAGCGGAGAGGAGCGGCGACGCGGCAGTACTGCTCGAGAAACTGACGGTGCGCGACGGACGCTCGCTCGAGGAAGCCATCGCCATCGTTCGCAACGTCGATCCGTCGCTCGATGCGCGCAGCGTGCGTGAGCTGGCCGAGCGCCTGCCCCCACGCTTCGCGCGGCCGCGGCTCGTTCCATTGCTTGACGACGAGCCTCGCTTCGTTGCGCCGGATGCCGCCGATTCACGCGCCAATGCAGCCGATACGCGGCGAGTCTCGGGTCGCGCCGCGCGCGTTGTGCGGGAGGTCATCGCCAAACTTCCGCTCCAGGATCGGATGCTGATCCGCTTTCATTTCGGCGCAGAGCTCAGCATCGCCGACGCGGCCCGCAACCTCGGCGTTCCGCAGCGACCGCTCTATCGCCGGATCGAAGCGCTGCTGCGCCAGCTCCGCGAGGCATTGATGCGGGAAGGCGTCGGACCAGCTGCCGTCGAAGAGCTGATCAGCGCCGGGGAATCAGAATCTTTCGATTTTGGTCTGAGAAATGGGAAAGACGGGCCAGGCCGTCACACTGATGATGTGGAGGCGCCCAATTGACCCTTGCATCGAACACCTCGTGCCCAACTGATGAGACCCTGGCGCAGTTCGCCAGCGGCAACATCGACGATTCAACCCGAAACAACGTGCTTGCTCACATCGAGACCTGCAGCCAGTGCATGGCCGCGGTCCTTTCCGCGAACGCGTATCTCGAGGAAGAGCGCAGCGCCCGGCGTGGTTGGGCCGAATCGCGCTGGTGGATGAGCGCCGTCGCGGCAGCCATCGTCATCGCGGTCATTTCCTTCCCCCTGATTCGCGGCCACAACGACCCCGTGGCCAGACTGGTCGCTCTCGCGCCGGTGTCGGGACGTCAGGTCGAGCCGCGCCTCTCCGGTGGCTTCGCGTGGGCTCCGTATCACGGACCGATGCGCGCGACGAACGCTGCCACCGATACCGCGGGGCTCAAACTCGGCGGCGCCGCGGGTGACGCGATCGAGCGCGCCCAGCGCGACCATTCGCAGGAAGCGCAGCGCGCCGCCGCCGTGGCGCTGGTGCTGATCGACCGCCCGACGGATGCCATCAATCGTCTGCAAACGATTGCGGCGCAATCGCCTGGCGACGCGCGAGCCTGGAACGACCTAGCCGCCGCCCGTTACGCCGCGGCCACACAGCTCCGCCGTCCGCTTCTGCTCCCCGAAGCCCTCGCCGCCGCCGATCGCGCCCTGACCGCCGATCCCCACTCCGCCGAAGCGCTCTTCAATCGTGCGCTGATTCTCGAGCACATGAGCCGTACCGCGGACGCACGAAAGGCCTGGCTCCGTTACCTCGAAACCGACAACGCCTCGCCCTGGGCCTCGGAAGCGAGAGCGCACGTTCGCGAATTGCCGGTGAAGTAGGAAAGAGTGTGCGCTAATCGCTCCATGGATTGATTAGCGGCACTCCGGTCATACGAAAATCTTTTGTATTCCGGGTGACGAACGTCAATCCATGATGGAGCGCCGTCGCCGCGAGTTGCGCGTCAATCGTCGGCAGCGTGACTCGTTGTCTCCTGGCGAGCGCCTCGATTTGACCCCAGCGTTCCGCGACCCATTCATCGAACGGAAGGAGCCGGCCCGCGAAGCGGACGCGCAGGTCGTGATCGAGCCAGCTTTGAAGAGTTCCCCGCTTCGGCTCATCTTCATCGAGAAGGTCGATCCCTTTTCGAAGCTCGCCGATGGTGATGACGCTAAGGTGGACAAGATCTTCAGGAGTTGCACCGATCCACGCAGCTACTGACCGTGCGGGACGCGGCTTCATCAGCTCAGAGATGACGTTCGTATCCAGAAGGAAGCCTGCGAAAACAGCTACCACTTGATAGTCCTCGTCGTGTCGCGCTTTCGCTTCAGATCGAGCTTCGTGCCGCCAGCAGCGGATCGAAAGAACTCGAGCAACGATTCTGGTTGCCGTGCAAGCTCGCCGGTTCGGTCGAATTCTTCGGCACGAACGATCATCACAGCCTCACCGCGTTGTTTGACGATGCGCTGTGGTCCTTCTGCTCGCACGAGCCGGAACACTTCGCTGAAACGAGCTTTGGCTTCGTGCAATTGCCATACTTTGGATGCTTTCATATTGTCAGACTACATAGACGAGTCCAACTGGTCAAGCTGGTGCTGGCCTGTCGCGTGCGCCGGCCGAATCACAATGCTGATCCGTGCCCCTCGCCGAGCTTCGATCACCGGCTCTTCGTCAGTCTTCAGCTACGCGCAAAATGATCTTGCCCAGCAGGTGTCCCTGGGCGAGTCGCTGATGTGCCCGCACGGCGTTTGCCAGGGTGTAGGTTTTTGCGATCGGGATCTGGAGCTTTGTCTGGGTCCAGGCTCGATCGAGGCGTTCGAGCTCGCGAATGCCAGGCGTCGCGTCATACGCGGTGATCAAAATTCCCCGGCGTGCTCTCGGAACGGGCGCGATACCGTTGGGATGGGCGGCGCGGCCGCCGCGGCGCAACGTGGCGAGGCAGCGGGTTAGCGTCGGGCCTCCGGCGAATGCGAGCACCGCGTCAATCCCATCGGGCGCGAATGCGCGCGCGACCGCTTCGATGTCATCCTTCCTCCATCCACGACCAGATCGGCGCCCAGTTTGCGAGTGAACTTGACACCATCGTTTCCGGAAGCAGTTGCGAGTACGCGCGCCCCACGCGCCTTTGCGAACTGAAGCGCGAAGGTTCCGACCGCGCCCGAAGCTCCGTGGATCAGGATGGTTTCGTCGCGCTCCAATTGGAGCGTGTCGTCGACGCCCTGCAACGCGGTCAAGCTGGTCACGGTTGCCGCGCCGGCTTCGTGGAAGTTGTATCCGGCCGGAATGCGAGCGACATTCGCGGCAGGAAGAGCCACGTACTGCGCATAGAAGCCGCCCTTCGCGTTTTCGTAGGCGTAGGCAAAGACGCGATCTCCCACGCCGAGGCGCCGGACGCGCGAGCCGGCGGCGGCGATGGTTCCGGAGCCATCCGTTCCGAGAATCTTCGGAAAGTGCTGATGCTCCGATTCCGATGGCCCCTCGCGCATGAACGCGTCCCAGCCACCGACGCCAGCGGTATTGATTTTGATCAGAACCTCATTCGCGCCGGGCGACGGCACCGGCAACTTGTGCAAAGCGAGAACAGAGGGGCCGCCGTATCGATCGATGGCGACGGCGCGCATCGTTTCAGGAATCTTCATGCGACGGGCTTTGCAACAACTTCGCCGAAGGTTCGGCGTGTGATGCGTGAACGATACAAGTGCTAATCACTAATCAGCGCCTTGCGCGTGCTGCCCGATCGTGATTGTCGGAGACGACGATCGCGTCTACGCCGGCTTTGCTCATGCGTGCGGCGGCGCGATCGGCTTCGGATCTCGACGCGAACGGTCCGGCGGATACCAGTTGGAGGGCTCCGGATGTTGTGACGTTTGCTTGGTATCCGAGGCGTTCTAACTGGCGGCGGGCGATGGTGACGTTTTCGGCGACGCGATAGGCGCCGGCCTGGACTCGGAATCGACGATCGAGATTCTCAGGAATCGGTGTGTGGTTGGTGATTGGCGCCGGTTGGGCGGCGGCGATGACGGGAGTTACGGCTGGCGCGTTGCTGAATGTCACGGAGAGCGCGGTCGGTTCGGTGGGCAGCGTGACCGTGCGCGTCGCGCTACCGGCGATGATCGTGAACGTTCCGGTTGGCAGCGAGCGGAAGACGAAGTTGCCCGAGGGATCGACGGTTGCTGTGCGGCCGAGGGGCTCGATCTGCACTTCCCTCGCGCCGATCGCGGTTCCGCTGACGCTGCGGAGAGCGCGGACTTCGAAGGCCAACTGTTGCGGGTGATCCGGCTTTAGGTCGGCTTCATGCGTCGTGGCTCCGTTGCTGATGTAGCCGGACGGAAGTGTGTCCGCGGCCAGCGCGATCGTGTATTTGCCAGCGGGAACTACGAGTGCGAAGGCTCCGTCGGAGTCGGTTGTGGCGGTCAGGTTTTTGCCGTCGGGCGTTTTCGCTGACACGACCACTCCGGCGATGCCGAGGGCTGCGTCGCTGATGACGTGGCCGTTGATGCGGGCGGAGGACCAGACCAGTCCGAAGTCGGCGGTGGCTGACGGCTCCACTTCGACGCGCGATGCGGTCGTGAAGAATGCCGGCTTCGATGCGGAGACCTCCGCGGCAACGTGATGGACGCCGGGCGACACATCACGGAATGCGTAGTGGCCATGCTCGTCGGTTTGCGCCGAGCGCGCGCCGTCGAGTGTGACTGCGACACCTGCGACCGGAGTCGTTCCTTCGATCCGTGTGCCGCGCATGTTCGGATCGAGGTAGACGGTGCCTTGAATCGTGCCTCTTCGCTTCAAAAAGTCGGGCATGCCGTCGATGCGCTGGCGGATCCCAATCTGATACGCGGAACCATCGGTCTGACGCGAGAGCAATCCCGTACGCCATTTCGAATACGAGCCGAAAACGTCCGTTGCTTCGAACAGCCGGCGCGAGTACGTCAGCGTGGCGATCGTTGAGCTCCGCACTGCTCCAACTCCCTCGGCGCGATCGGTGACTGCGTGCAGCCGCAACTGGTTGCGCATGTCAGGCGAGTCGACGGCGACGTCGAGTCCTGCCTGGCGGCGCAACGGTGTGAGATTGACGGTGACTCCCTGGATGTAGCCGAGGTTGATGAGGGCGGCGTTGTCCTGAAGAACGCGGGCCAGGTCTTCCGGCGAGCGCACCGAGATGCCAAGCCGGAGAAGCGCCAGCTCGAGTCCCGGCTCTTCGCGAAAAATGAGATCGAGTGTCGGTGCCTGACGTTGCCGTTCGGCCCACGCGTTGACCCGAAACAGCCCGGTTCCGGCGCGGACGCTGAAACGGAGCACGTCGCCGCGCCGGCTCGAATTCGAAGTGTCGAGCAGCCGGTACGAGCTGGCGGCGCCGAAGCGCGGCGTGTCGAACGTCAGCCCGACTGGAATGCCGATCGTGCGAAACGATTCGGATGGCTCCCGGACGAAGGTCGAGCTCACGCCGGTCGTCGCGGACAAGGTTCGCGACAACTGGTACCGCGCGGCGATGTTCGCGATGCCGATCGTTTGGCGCAGCGAGGTTGTCGTTAGTTGGTCATACGAGCCGTAGCTGTCGAGCTGCAAGTTTCGTGTCGCGCGGTGACTCCAATCGCCTTCGGAATGCGTGCCCGGAACATCGGAAAGCGCCAGCGTCGGAAAATCCGCGGGCTTGTAGGACGCACGTGCACGAAGAACGTTCGCGTCGTCGTTGTAGCGGACCTCGGCCGAACCAGCTGGCGACCTGCTCATCGCGATCTCTCCTCGGGCAAAGAGCGTCTCGCCGATTTTCTTTTCGACGGCGAGCGAGCCGATGACACCTTTTCGCGCGGCAGTGCCGGATGGCTCGGATAAGAAAACGTAGGCCGAGGGGATGAGCCGGACGTTGCCGAAGGCGATGCCGTATGCGGCAGACGCGAGCCAGCGGCGGCCGGAGGGGAGGAACAGATCGTCGTACAAACTTGTGGCCGCGTAACCGGCGTGGATCTCCAGCGAGCGGTCGAAGTAATGAAATCCGCGCACCTGCGTGGAGTGGATCGTGACCGCCGACGTGTCGACGATCTCGTCGAGGAACGTGATCGTGCGGCGCAGTGACGTGATGCGGTAGAACGCCGATGGAATTGCGTCGGTCGACTGGCCGAAGTAATTGTGGAAGCGGTGAATGGTGACAAGGTGAAACTGCGACTGCCGCTCGCCGTCGTTCGTGAATGCGTCGAACCCATTCTGCATCTGGCCGGAGTCGCTGGCGTAACGCGACTCGACGCGCGCGATGGGCTGGTGCGAAGCGACGGCATGCGGAACCTGCGTGGACACGCGCGCCGCAACGGTGATGAGAAACGAGCGCGTTCCACTCGCCGTGACGCCGATCAACTGCGTGGTGCCGGCGCTGCGTCCCGTGACGATGACGTGTCCGCCCGACGATACGCTGACGTCGGCGATTGCTGGATCGATCGCATACGCCGCAGTGACGCCGGGAATCTCGATCGTCGCCGTTTCCTGCACGCGCACGGTGAAGTTTTCCGCGCTTGCAGTCAGCGCGAACAGAAGCAGCGTCAGGACCAGCGCCGCGCGTTTCATTGGACCTCGAACTGGCCGGACGACGTGATCGTCTTTCCGTTCTGAAGATCGTAGGTGATGAACGCGCGGTAGTGACCGCGTGATAAATCGCCCGGATACTCGGCACGAATGTCCGTGCTTTCTCCCGGCAGCAGACGCCGTGCCGGCAGCGCGCTCTTCGCGATCAGCGTGCCGCTTCCGTTGAGGATGGCCAGCATTCCTTTGGCGAAGAGAGGCTCATTGCCATCGTTCGCGAGCCGTTGCGCGAGCGTGAGATTGGTGCTCGCGGTGGGCGCTTTCACGTCGAGCGGCGAGGCTTTCGCGCTGACCTCATCGGTGAGCGCGAAGGTCATCAGAGTGCCGAGGGACGCGACGACGCGCATGCCGTGGCTGTTCATCTTCGACGTCCCGTGAAACATCGTCACCACGGCGCGAACGGTTGGATTTGCGGGGACCGTCAGAGTCACGCTGACGTTTCGTTTTTCTCCGGGCAGCACGGTCGCTGTTCTCGTCGAGAAGACCGCCGTCGCTGCGACGCTTCCCGCGACTTTGCCCGCATCGACCAACGAGCGTGCTCCGTTGCGAACGACTACGTCTCTCGCCAGCATCTCGAACGAAAACGGCTGTGATGTGGAGTTCATGATCGTGAGTACCTGCGTCGTGCTCTGGCCCGGGTTCCCGCGCAGCATCACCACCGCCGGAGCCGCCGAAAGGGCTCCCTCGCTGGCGCTGAGAAACATTGGTATGACTAGAGCCAGAAGTCCCATGCACCATGATGTCTTCATTTGCATAATTACTCCACAATTACTTCCCAGCGCAGCGAGGCCGCCAGTGCGCCCTCTGCGACTGAGACCGGAATGTCGATTTCGAGTGTGTGGACCGTGACCGGTCCGACTGCCAGGTGCGTGTCGATGGTCACCGGCGCGCTGCTGAGTTGCTTTCCGTCGATGCGAAACGTTGCCCGGCCGTCCCACGAATCGAGCCGGACGCTGATCGTTGCCGATCCGGACGCGAACCCGTTCGCGCGCACGAGCCGGATTCCGATCCGGCGGCGCAACCTCGTCGTCAGCTTTTCGGGCGCGCCGTCGTGCGTGACC
>DATAMS010000169.1:0-3805 GCA_036260495.1 Thermoanaerobaculia bacterium | reverse complement strand
GGCCGGTGGCGGTACAGCCGGCGAGCCGCCGGCGCTACGCTTTTTTGCTTACGTCCACTCTTCGCGGCCGGTGCGGCCTTTGCCGGGGACGCGGCCACCTTTGCGGCGGTCGATGTCGGGGATGATGATCTCGCGGTGTGGGCGGGTGAGCTCGAGTTTCTCGACGAAGCGGACGGCCTCGTCGATGACGTCATCGAACGTCGCTACCGGCGGCGGCGCGTTTTCTCGCAAACGTGCGACGTGTGCTCGATACCCGTCCGCGCGCGTGCACGCTTCGGCGAACCGTGCGGCGAACAGGGAATCGCGCTTCGTCTTTTCGAGCAGATGTTGTTGCAGGTCGGGGACGCGCTCGATGTGACTGCAAAACAGGATCACGTCGTTGCCGGCGAGCAGCGCGCGATCGGCGGTCTCTTCGTAGGTGCCGAGGTCGGAGACGGCGTGCATTTCCATGTCGTCGCTGACCGCGGCGCCGTGGAAGCCGATGCGATCGAGAAGGCCGCGATTGAGGATGCGGCTCAGCGTGGCCGGGCTGCCTGAGGCATCGATCTTCGGATACGTTCCGTGGCCGACCATGATGCCGCCCGCTTCGTTACCGAGTCGCGCGAAAGGCACGAGATCGCGGCGGTCGAGCTCATCGATCGAGAGATCCATCACCGTCTCGCCGTAGTGCGGATCGCCGGTGCCGAGTCCGATGCCGGGAAAGTGTTTGAGGCAGGCGGCGGTGCCGGTGGCCTGAAGTCCGCGAATGAACGCACCCGCAAGCGCGACGACCGATTCGGCGTCGCTGCCGAACGTGCGGCGCTCCAAACCCTTCGGCGATTCATTGCCGCGGATGTCGACCACTGGCGCGAGATCGATCTCGACGTCGAACCATCGCAAGGCCATCCCGATGACGCGCCCGCACCATTGCGACATCGCCGCCGGCTCGGCTCCTTCTGCGAGCGCTTCGGCGCTTGGAAGACCGGGGATGAGATGCCGCAACCGGTCGACGCGGCCGCCTTCTTCATCGATCATGAACAGCGGCGGCGCGCCCGTCGCCAGCGACTTGATCTCCTTCACAAGCTCGCGCAACTCCCCGGCCTCGCCAACATTGCGTCCGAAGAGAACGACGGCGTATGGAGTCGATTCGCGCAGGATGCGCCGCTCGAGGTCCGTCAGTGATTGTCCGGTGAGGCCGATGCCGAGGATGTCGTTCATTACTGTGCGGCATCGTAGCAAAACGGGTGCAGAGACTTTTCTGCGCTCAGCGAGAACGCAATGCTCTGTCATTCCGAGCCGGCGGAACCGCGGGGGGGCGGAGGGCGGGTGTGAGCGGTGGAGCACAGCGAGGAATCCCCTGCTGATGTGCAGTGATCGCTCCGTGGGCGGGGGATTTCTCATCGAGCTCCACGGCTCACAACCTCCCACTCCGTTCCGCCGATTGGAAATGACAGTTCGCGCGCGCTCGTATCGTTCGCTCTACTCGAGTAACTTGTCCTTGAGCCGGGCCAACTCGTTCAGCGCCTGCCTCGGCGTCAGCGCATCGACGTCGATCGAACGCAGCGTCGCGATCACGTCTTCTTCGCGCGCATCGGCAGTGAATAGTCCCATCTGGCGCACCGGTGCGCCGCCGCGCTTCTGCGTTTCGGCGACGACGTCGCGTTCTTTTCGTTCCAGCGTGATCAGGATCTCGCGGGCACGCTCGATGATCGATTGCGGGATTCCGGCGAGTCGCGCGACCTGGATTCCGTAGCTCTTGTCAGCGGCCCCTTCGACGACGCGGCGGAGGAAGATGATCTGCTCGTTCCACTCCTTCACCGCTACCGAATAGTTCGCGACGCGCGATTTCGTCTTCGCCAGGTCGGTGACCTCGTGGTAGTGCGTGGCGAAGAGCGTGATGCCGCCGCGCGTGGGGTTGTCGTGCAGGTATTCGATGATCGCCCACGCCAGCGAGAGGCCGTCGAACGTCGCCGTGCCGCGGCCGACTTCATCGAGGATGATCAGCGAGCGATCGGTGGCGTTATGGAGAATGTTCGCGGTCTCGTGCATCTCCACCATGAACGTCGACTCGCCGCGCGCCAGTTGGTCCGACGCGCCGACGCGCGTGAAGATGCGGTCGAAGATGCCGAGGCGGGCTTTGGAGGCGGGAACGAAGCTCCCGATTTGATTGAGAAGAACGATCAGCGCGACCTGCCGCAGATACGTCGACTTCCCGCCCATGTTCGGGCCGGTGATGATCTGGATTCCGTTGCGGTCGCGCTCGACGATGGTGTGATTGGGGATGAAGCGCTCGGTGGCGATCACCTCGATGACGGGATGCCTCCCATCCTCGATACAAATCTCCGCCGCCTCGGACAGCGTCGCGCGCACGTAGCGATTGCGCACGGCGATCGTCGCGAGCGACGAGAGCGCATCGACCTCGCCAACCGCGCGCGCCGTCGCCAGGATTGCCCCGCTCATGCGCGCCACGCTGTCGAGCAGCGCGTCGTAGAGCCTCGCCTCGATGGCGATCGCTTTCTCTTCCGCGCCAGCGATCTTCTCCTCCAGCACTTTCAGATCGGGCGTGATGTAGCGCTCGGCGTTGACCAGCGTCTGCTTGCGGATGTAGTCGTCCGGCACCTTGGCCAGGTTCGATTTCGAGACCTCGATGTAGTAGCCGAAGACGGAGTTGAAGCGGATCTTCAGCGAGCCGATGCCCGTCCGTTCGCGCTCGCGGCCTTCGATCTCGACCAGGATCGTCTTCGAGTCGCGCGCGATCGTGCGCAGCTCGTCGAGCTCGGCATCGACGCCCGATTTGATCGCGCCGCCGTCGCGCATGTTGAGCGGCGGCGTGTCGGCCAGCGTCGACGCGATCTGATCGACGACCGGCGCGATGGGATCGAGCGCAATGCGCAGCCGCTGCAGCAATGGGCCTTGCAGCGGCGCCATGACCGTCCGCAAGTCCTCGACCATGAGTAGCGAATCGGCGAGCGTCAGGCATTCGCGCGGGCTGGCCGTTCGCAGCGTCACACGTGACGCCAGCCGTTCGAGATCGGCGATGCGCGAGAGCCGCTGCGTCATCGGCTCGAGGATGGCGCGCGACCGCGTCAGCTCATCGACGGCATCGTGGCGATCGAAGATGGCGTCGCGCGACTTGAGTGGACGCGTCAACCATTTGCGCAGCATCCGCCCGCCCATCGCCGAGCGCGTGGCGTTGACGACGCTCCAGAGCGACGCGCGCGGACGGGCCGCATCGCGCGAGTCGAGAATCTCCAGATTGGCGAGCGTGGCGGCGTCGAGCTGCAGGAAATCGGCTTCGTGATCGACGCGAAGCCCGAGGACGTGATCGAGCGGCTTCTTGTGGCTGGCGGCGGCGTAGCGCAACGCCGCGCCCGCAGCGCCGATGCGGGGATCGTCACCTTCGAGACCGAAACCGCGCAGCGATTGCGTCCCGAAATGACGCGAGAGGTAATCGTGCGCGGCGATCGTCTCGAACATCGACGGCTCGACCGGCGTGACCGGAATCTCCAGCATGAACGCGGCCTCGCGCGGAACGATGGCCTCGCGCGGCGCGAAGCGGGCGATGTCGTCAGCAAGCCGCGGATCGTCCACACTGGCGTACGAGGTGACGAAGAAATCGCCGGTGGAAACGTCGAGGTAGGCGGCGCCTACGACGGGTGTCGGGTGTCGGGTGTCGGGTGTCGGAGCTGAGGCCGGAGTTACGATCGAAGCGGCTTTTTCTCCGACCCCCGACCCCCGACTCGCGACGCCCGCATCAAACAACGCCACCAGATAGCAACTCTCCCGATCGACGATGAAGCTCTCCGTTGCGGTACCCGGCGTGACG
>DATAMS010000162.1:0-16414 GCA_036260495.1 Thermoanaerobaculia bacterium | reverse complement strand
ACTGAGTCGTACGCCACGGGTGCCTGGCCGGATGTGCATCCGCAGTCAGCGGTCTGGTCGCCGCTGCTGAGCAGTCTGCGTTTGGACATCGGGCGCGCCGCGTATGAGCGCGTGCTCTGCCCTCCCGGCTACATCGAGCCGTAACCATCCCTGGAACGGTTCGTCATTCGCGGCGAACCGTTCCGCTCGGGAAAATCATGAACATCTTCGGAAGAGTATCCAGAGTGGTCGCGGTGGCAGTGTTCGCGACTGCCTGTGCGCCTCGGCATCAATCACCCCGCGATGAGCGCATCGCCGCCGCTTCGCTGCTCACGCGGCAGTGCGCGGCTTCGCGGCTGGCGAAGTGGAACATTCGCGGCGCCGCCGCCGGGGATGACTGCAGTGTTCTTCTCGTCGACACATCGATGGTGCTCGACGATTCGCTCATCGAGGCGATTCATTACGGCACCGGGCCGTATGCGGTCGTCGATGGCGGCGTGCGGCAGTTCGTCCGCGTGCGCGCCTTCCGCGGCGTGGCGTACCGCGATCGCATCGGCCGCGTTCGGACGTACGGAGATCTCACGCAAAGCGAAGCGGCGGAGTTGCAGCCGTGCCGGTGAGACTGGCGATGATCATCGCCCTCGCGCTCTTCGCATCGAGGGCGGCTGCGGCACCGAATCGACTGGCATTGCTCATCGGCATCAATGACTACACGGCGTCGCGGCTGACGACGATCCGCGCGGCTGCGCCGGAGCGCGACTGGCCGAATCTCTCCGGCGCGGTGAACGACACGATCGCGATGCGCGAGTTGCTCGTGTTGCTGCACGGCTTCGACGGGCACGACATCGTCACGCTCAACGACCAGGCGGCGACGCGGAGCGCGATCCTCGCCGCCGCGAACGCTCTCGCTGCAAAGGCTTCGAAGGACGACGTCGTCTTCTTCTTTTATGCCGGCCACGGATCGCAGGTGAAGAACTCGGCATCCGACGAGCCGGACAAACTCGACGAATCGATCATCCCCGCCGATTCGCGCCGCGGTGCGGCCGATATCCGCGACAAAGAGTTGCGGCGCATCTTCAACGTCATTCTCGATCGCGGCGCGCACCTCACTGTCATCATCGATGCCTGTCACAGCGGCTCCGCGGCGCGTGGTCTTCTCACGCTGGCCCGGCCGCGCGGCATTCATCCCGATCTGCGCGACGTGGCCGACGGCGGCGACTACGGACGGCGTCCCGAAAACCGAGGCGCGCTCGTCATCAGCGCCGCGCACGACGACGAAGAAGCGCGCGAGATTCGCGATGACCAGCAGACGATGCATGGCGCGTTCACCTGGGCGTGGATGCGTGCGATGCGCGACGCGGCGCCGGACGAATCGGCGTCCGAGACGTTCATCCGAGCACAGGCGCGGCTGCGCGCGGCGATGCCATTCCAGAATCCGGTTCTGGCCGGCAATGACGCGCAGCGGCGTGTGCCCTTCCTCGGCGCCGGCGTTTCGACGCGCACCGCGCACACGGCGTTCGCCGTCGAGCGCGTTCGCGACGGCAAGGCACTCATCTCCGGCGGATGGGCGCACGGCATCACCATCGGCAGCGAGCTGCGAATCGCCGCCGGCCATTCCCAACCGCCTCTCACCGTCACCGCCCTCCTCGGGCTCGGCCGCTGCGAAGCGCATGTTCCCGCCGCGGCGCAGGTCAAGAGCGGCGACCTGCTCGAGCTTACCGGTTGGGCCGCGCCGCCGCCGCGTCCGTCCCGCGTGGCGATTCCGCGTTCGGACATCGACATCGCCGCCTTCGCGCGCCGCGCCGCGAAGATTGCCGCGGAACACGAATTGAAATGGATCAGCGATCCAACCGTGCGTACGCCGCAGTATCTCTTGCGGCGCAACGGCGCGCGATGGGAACTGCTCGCGGCCGGCGGTCACGCGAGCTCATTCGTGTCCGACGAGGATGCGCTGCACGCGCTCGCCGGGCTTCGTCGCGGAACTTCGCTATTCGTGCAACTGCCCGCGGCCGGCAGAATCGCCGGGCAGATCGCGGACACTCCAGTCATCGACGTGACCGGCGACGCCGAGGATGCCGACTACATCCTGGCGGGGCGCTTTGTTCGTCATCATGTCGAATACGCGTGGGTGCGCCCGAACGCGGCGCACAACGACCGGCGCGGGTCCGGTCTGCCGCTGCGGACTACATGGATCAGCGATGCGGGCGGCGACCTGGCCTCCGTGCTTCGCAATCGCGCCCTGCGGCTCCACAAGATTCAGGCCTGGAGTCTGCTCGAATCGCCGCCCGAGGCGCGCTGGCCGTACCGCCTGGCATTGCACGGCGAGCGCGATCAGCAACTCGTAGGCGATGGCGGCAGCGTGAAGGGCCGCGACGCGTACACGCTCGAGCTCCGCGCGGCGTCGCCGGTCAGCGCGCGTACCAGCCGCCGCCACGTCTACATTTTCACGATCGACAGCTACGGCCAGAGCACGCTTCTTTTTCCGGTGAGCGGCTCGGTCGAAAACCATTTTCCACTCGCCGTCGGCGCCGCGCCGTCAGTGATCCAGCTCGGCGCGAAGCTCGAGATCGCGCCGCCATATGGTGCCGACACGTACATTCTTCTCGCGACGGACGAGCCGTTCGCCGATCCGTGGATCCTGCAGTGGGACGGCGTCCGCGGTCCGATGCCGGCAACGAAGACGGCACTCGAACGTCTCGTCGCACTCACCAGCTCGACGAAGCGCGGCGCGGCCGTCCTCACGCCAGCGACGTGGTCGATCGAACGGATCGTGATCGAGTCAGTGCGTCCGACTCGTTCCCGGAAACGCTGACAACGCCACAAAAGCGACGCATCCGTGTCTTTGGGTGATGCGGCCTCCTCGCGGACGGCGGCTGGCCGTCGGGCACGTGCAGCCGGCTGCACCGCCGCGACGGAGGCCGCACTTTGCGTTTCGCCGGGCCGTTCCGCTTCAACCTCCGGCTCCGGCATCGGCACGGATGATCGAGTTTTGTCCTCGCGCCTCGGCGGCGGAAGCGGCACCGGCGCCCGCACGAGCCTACGGTCGGTCGTGCAATTGGGCAACCGTTCGAGCGGCGATTCGCAGCAAATCGATTACGCCGGCGCGCCCAATAGTTACCAATACTTGACCAAGCCGAATGACTCGAGGCGGTTGGCGAGCTTGCGATCGAATGTCGCAACAGCTTCGTACCGGTTCGTCGTGGCCACGGCGATGATCGACGCGTCAGCGAGGCCGGCGATGGGGTTGGGCCAGATTTCGAACACGCGGCGCCATGGGCAGTCAACGATCGCATGTACGCCGGGAAAGGATATGAGGTCGCGGATCATCGAGCCGAGGCGGTCGCCGCTGACGTTGTACAGGCTCTGCAGAACGTACGTCACCTCAAATACGACGAACTGCGGGAGGATTGCGACCAGGTTGCCCTCCTCGGCTTCCTTCAGCAGCGCTCGCGAGGCTTCGGATTGCCTCTCGTGCCGGCCGGTGAGCAAAGACACGAAGACGTTTGCATCGATCACAACGCGCTGCACGTCAGATGCGCCCTCGACGCTTGCGCGCTTCCGCGACGGCCTGCACCGGATCGTCGGGGCCGCCCTTGACGGAGCCAGCCCAGCGCCAGAGGGCTGGACGCTCGGTCGTGACGGCGACGCGTCCCCCGATGACTTCCCATGTGATCTTGTCCCCGGCTCCGACGTCGAGAGCGTCGCACACCTCTTTCGGCACAGTCGTCTGTCTTTTGCTGGTGATCGTCGATCTCGTCATCGCGAACCTCCTTACGAATTTTATCACGTGTAAGGAGCCACAGCTCGCATGACGGCCGGTTACGCACTTCGGGAGTCAACATCCAACACGCAACACTGAACATCCAACATTTCGCTTCTGACTCTTTCACTTTGGAAGGGCGGGAGTTTGGTTTCGATCTGACCCCACGCCACAAACTTCGGCGGCTGGTGTCATTCTCATCACGTGAAGAGCTGGAAACCGCTGGCTATCGGGGGCCTGATCCTCGTCATCGCCACGGCGACGTTCGTGCCGTTCGCGTTGCATGGCGCGCGCTCGGTGCGGATGCTGGCGGAGACGGCGCAGCACGGCGCCAGCACGCGGTTCGATCGGAAACAGTCGGCGGCGTTGTTCGTCGGCGTGCGTCGATTCGCGAACGATTCGGTCGAGGAAGTTCCGTTCGCCGTCGACGATGCGATCGATCTCGCGTACGCCTTCGCGCTCGACCGGCGCGTCAGTCTCGTGCCACCGCGCCGCGTCGTCCTCGCGCTCTCCGGCCGTCCCGTGAAACCGCAGTCGCGCGAGCGCCTGCGCGCGTTGCGGGATGCGGGCGCTGAGGTGCGCAACGCGGACGCCGGCGGCATTCGGGCCGCGTTGCGCGAACAAACTGCATTGGCCGGACGCGACGGCATCCTCATCCTCGCTGTGGCCACGCACGGCTTCCTCCGCGACGGCAGCGGCTACATCCTCGGCTCCACGTCATCCATTCGCGATCCGGCTACGATGATTCCAACTGCCGGAATGTTCGAGACGATCGCGTCGTCGCCCGCGCAACGATCGCTCGTCTTCCTCGACGCCTGCCGCGAACGGATGCAGAGCGGCACGCGCTCCGCGCTCGGAAGCCCGTCCAGCGCAGCTCCGATCGTACGTCGCCTGAGCCACACGCGCGGACAGGCCGTCTTCTATGCCGCCGCCGCCGGCCAGTGGGCGTACGACGATCCCACGGCGCGCAACGGCGTGTTCACGAAGGCGGTGATCGAGGGCATGAATTGCGGCGCAGCCAAAGTACGCGGCATCGTGACGGCGGAGACGCTCGCCAGTTACGTCGAGCGGAACGTGCACGCATGGATTCGCGACAACCGCGATCCGAACGCCGGCTCCGCCACGCAAGTGAGCATGGACGGCGAAGCGCGCAACATGGCGCTGGCGCAGTGCTGGGGTCTGGCGCTCGCTTGCCCGGCGCGCATCACGGTCAGCGGAACGAACGTCCGCGCGCTCTCGAAGAAGAACGAGTTGCTCTGGCAGCGGGATGCCGCAAGCGCGGTGAGCCGCGCAGAGACGCTGGACCTCGACGCCGATGGCCGTTGTGAAGTCGTCTTCGCAACACGCGATACGATCGCTGCGCTCGACGACGCCGGCAAACCGCTCTGGTCCGCGCATGAAGCGATGAACCTGACGACGTTCGTCACCGGCGACCTGTTCCGGCAGCACACGCACGAAGTCGTCGCGATCTGGAACGATGAGCATTCTCCCGTCTCGCGGCTCGCCATCTACGCTCCCGACGGAATCCGCCTCGGCGCATTCGACTCCGCCCGCCGCCTCGACCGCGTCATGATCGCCCGTCCCAGTAATCGACACGCGCCGAAGATCGTTGCCACATCCGGCAACATGTTGCTCGTCTTCGACCCGAAGAAACTGGCCACCGGAAAGCCACTCTGGACCGGCCGCGTCTCATCTCGCGCCGGCGCGATCGAGTCCGTCAAGATCGTCGATTGCGACGGCGACGGAAAGAGCGACATCGCACTAACGACCGCCAGCGGCGCAAAGATCTTTGTCAACTTCACGGGTCACGTCATCGGCTCCCATTCGAGAGCGCGGTTCGAGCGGGTGCGTGCGGGATCCTCGCGTTAGGCAGCCGGCGTTTTCGGTGATCCAGACGTGGGTAGGGTTTTCGCCTCCCCGGACACTCCTTCCTGAGGAGGGACACCATGGCCGGTGAATTCGAAGTTGTGGGAACCAGCGACGAAGCGCTGTTCACGCTGAAAATCCATCGCGGCGAGGGGATGGCTCTCCTGGCGATGAACTGGAAAGACGACAAGCCGCCCGACGACTTCGTTGGTTTTGCGATCGAGTACAAGGAGCCGGACGGCGTCAAGTTCTTCGGCGTCAGGAACAGGCTCTGTTTTCTCACCGCTGATGGTGTGGTCAATCCGAACACAATGTCGTCGCGCCTCTCGCCCATCCAGAAGTTCCGCTGGGTGCACTTTCCGCGCAACGCGGAGCTCCTGGGCGAGTTCGTCTACCGCGTTACGCCGGTGTTCATGAACGGCCAGGATGAGCTGAGCTACGGCGAGGCGCAGGAGGCGGCGATCGAGCTTCGTCGCGAGACGTATCCGGACAAGCTGAATGTCGCGTTCACGCGCGGCTTCGTTTCCTCGCAGGCCTTCGTCGATCACTACCAGCCGGCAGGCGACATCTCCACACTCATCCCTGCCACTGCCGATGCCAACCTCGGGCTGGAGTTCGAGCCCACACATCCGAAGGCGGACGAGGCGCTCGCCTGGATGGGGTTCGAGGCGCGCAGCGCGATTCTCGAGCTGCTCGACGACGCCATCGCCGATGAAACGGCACAGGTCCGCGTCGTTGCCTACGACCTCAACGTGCCGCAGATTGTGGAGCGGCTTGAGAAGCTCGGAGATCGGCTGAAGGTCATCGTCGATGACAGCGGCACGCACTTTCCCCCTGATGCTGCCGAGACGAAGGCAGCAGCCCGGCTTGAAGTGTCCGCCGGCAAAGGCCACGTGAAGCGCCAGCACATGGGCGATCTGCAGCACAACAAGACGATCGTGGTGGACGGGCAGAAGGTGAAGGCGGCTATCTGCGGCTCGACGAACTACTCATGGCGCGGCCTCTACGTGCAGGCGAACAATGCATTGGTGTTGCGTGGCGCAAATGCAGTGAAGGTGTTCCGCGCAGCATTCGACGCCTATTGGGCGCACGACGACGTAGCTGGCTTCGGGGGCACCGAAGCCGCAGTGTTTACGAGTCCCGGCGTGGATGGCGTCGATGTCGAGATCGCTTTCTCCCCGCACGTCGCGAAGAACGCGTTGCTCGACAAAGTGGCGGGTGACATCGGCGAACAGACGACGTCGAGCCTGTTTTTCTCTCTCGCATTCCTCTACCAGACGCCGGGAAAAATTCGCGACGCGATTATCAAACTCAGTAACGACGAAACGAAGTTCGTATACGGCATGTCAGACAAGAAGGTACCCGGACTCGAGGAGGCGGACGGCATCGATCTGAAGAAACCAGATCGCGTGAACCCGGCCGCGGTCAGCCCGGCAACGTTGAAAGGAAACGTGCCTGAGCCGTTCAAGTCCGAGCCCGACGGCGGCGGGGGCATCCGTCTGCATCACAAGTTCGTCGTCATCGACTTCGACAAGCCCACCGGCCGCGTCTACCTGGGGTCGTACAACTTCTCGAGCGCTGCCGATACGAAGAACGGCGAGAACCTGGTCATCGTCCGCGACCGGCGTGTGGCTGTGGCGTATGTGGTCGAGGCAATACGCCTCTTTGACCACTACGAGTTCCGCCTCGCGCAGAAGGATGCCGAGAAGGCACAAACGAAGCTCTCGCTCAAGCGTCCGCCGCGCAAACCGGGAGAGGAGCCGTGGTGGACGAAGTCCTACGACAACCCTCGGCTCGTGCGCGATCGCGAGCTGTTCGCGTAGCGGCGCTCGTCGTGCCGCGGCCCATGAGGTAAGCCGCATTTCGTCGAACAGAGCGACGAAATCCGGCTCTGCTGAGGTAGGGAAGCAGGTGTTTTGCGACTCTCCCGAAATGGAGGTGTTTCTGCCTCATCTGCACCATCGTATTCGTTGCGCAGCATGTCGTCTTCCTGACAGAAGGTTGCGGTGCCACCGGTAAAAAAGATCGACAAGCAGCTTCGGAGAGAGATCGAGGCAGAGGCGGGAGCGACTCTCGATAAGGTTTGACGCTTCCTGATGCGCTTTCCAAACGAGGGCTACATTTCACTTTCCAAAGTGGACCTGACCCATTCGGAAAGCCGCACTCCTCCTTAAGTAGCTTGAGCGACCAACAAGAGAAAAACGAGGAGGAAAACGTATGCCTTCGTATCGTTTGGAGCAGAAGGCGTTTGTCTTTTCCATGATCTCCAATGCCGCCGCCAACATCGAGAAAAGCGACGGTTCCGGATCTCGAGGCCGCGGTCGTCAAACGGTTCATACGGTCACTTCGGAGAAAGCGCAGTACCTCGGCGCTGGCTGGGAGCTGGTTTGGGGGCCGGTCGAGCATGAGGAGTCCGACTCCGGCGTCGCGGACAACACCGTCTTCGTGACCCGCGGTACGGACGGCGGCAAGCCCGTCTACATCGTCCCCATCGCCGGGGACGAATGCCAAATCGGCATTCGACATTAATACCGAGGATCTCGAAGTGGCCATGCTGAAACCGTTCAGCGATGATGGCGCGAAGATCGCTCCGGGCACGCACACCGGCGTGGACATCCTCGAAACCCTGCGGTTCAAAGGAACCACGCTGCAGCGATATCTCGCCAGCGTTGCCGATCGGGAGGCCACGCTCATCTTTACCGGCCACAGTCTTGGCGGCGCACTCGCGCCAACTCTTGCGCTCGATCTGACGGTCAACCTCGGATTCGACCTGACCAAGTGGCCGGCCGTTCGTGTCTATCCCACCGCCGGCCCGACGCCGGGCGACAAGAAGTTTGTTGACCTCTTCCAGAAGACGTTCCCGGCCACAGGACCGTGGAACCAGAACGTAATCAATTCCATCGACGTCGTTCCCCGCGCCTGGAACCGTCTCACCACCATCCGCCAGACGTATAGCCCTGATCTGAAGGGATCGGAGTGCATTCGCGCACTCGTAGCCGCGCTGCAGGCGAACCGCGGGTTCATCAACAAGTACAACAATCTGCCGCAGGCGCCGTTCACAGGACATTACAACTCCACGGTGAAGGGCGTGACGTATTCCGAAGATCCCAGCGTGAAATTCGCTGTTCAGGCGTTTTACCAGCACATCGCCGCCTATACGGCCGCGCTCATCCCCGAATTCGAGACGGTGTTCGATGGAGGCTTGTTGCCGAAGGAGTCGACGGACGCGATCCACGAGAAGTGCAAGGGTTGATGTGAGCCGGGCTGCCGTCGTTTCGGCGAGACGCTTGAACTTCCGTCTCGTCGGTGATCGCACCGCCAGCTTCGCCAAACCGAAGGCGAGTTTGTCGATCACGAGGGTTTAGCCCTTCGATGTATTCCTTGCCGTTCGCTCCCCGGCGTGGCGAGCATGGAGTGTTACATGGATGAAGGGATCGCAGCCACGCGATGCCCGCGATCAGCAGAGTCGTGCACACGCTCGCCGGGCACATCGTTTTGAGAGCGGCGCTCATCGGGGACCGCTTTCGGGAGCCGGCTGCGGGGATTTCCTTCGACTTGTCCATGCAGAAGTAGTAACTTTTAGTTGTCTTCTCTTGGCAACGAATAGGCGTCTTGTTGCAATTACAGCAACAGCTCAACGCCGTTCGCAGGGAACCGGAACAAGTGGGCGGTCACACCGGCGGCTTGGACGGTAGGTTGAACGGTGATGGACGAGGTCGACCGGCTGATCGAGGCAATCGTCGAAAGCGGTGTAAAACGCTCGTGGCTTGCGGACGAGGTCGGAATCGCCAAGTCGACTCTGAGCCGAATTGAGCACGGGGCGAAGGAGATCGTCGACGTCCGGCTGTTCAATCGCCTGGTGCGCGCCCTCGGGCAGCAGCCGTCGGCGTTTCTCGGCGAGCAGGAGTCTCCATTTCTGACGTGGGATTTGAAGAAGATCCGCGTTGCCATCACGCTGCTGTACGACAAGTTCGTCCGGCCCGCGCCCGTGTCCGCGGAGCCGAACGCGCAGTTCCTTGCCGGTAAAGTGAGTCGCCGCCGCGGTGTGACTGTGCCGTCCGATCCGAAGCGAATGGCGAAACGCTACCGTGCCGCGGCAACGCCGGACCGCGAGACATTCCATGATGACGACGAAGCGCCCGAGCGGGAGATCCCCACACACTATGCAGGACTCGGAGCGAAGCACGTCTTCAAGGCGGAAGGCGACTCCATGACCGGCATCGGTATCACTCACCGCGACATCCTTTTCGTTCGCCCCGAATCCGATCCCCGCGCGGCGCACCGCAAGGTCGTGGTGTGCCGCGTCGCCGGGTCGGAGTACGTAAAAATCCTCGAGATCCGCCGTGGCCACATCTACCTCCTGAGCGCAAATGAGCGCTACAAGCCGCGAATGGTCGATGAGGAAGTCGACAACTTCGAGCTGATCGGAGTCGTGGTGGGCCGGTCGGGGTATCCGGCCGTGTAGGTGAGCAGCGGCGCATAAGCTCCAACTTTTCAGCGTGTTCGCGACCAACAAATCATTAGCGGCGAGCCCCCGACGAAATTTGTGGCGGGGCCGGGAAGACTCGATCCCGCGACCTCCGGAACACCGGGTCGTTCGGCACCGTGCTCGTACCGCGTACCACGCCGGCAAGATCGCGGCCTACCAGCGGGAGTCGGTTGCCTACCTATGCTTAAAGTGAGTACCGTAGATGACTACGCCGTAAATCAGAGGAACTTGCCATTGGGAGTCCGCGACCGCGCCACGACGTGTCACGTTCGAACGGATCGCCTCTGCCGTCCGTCGGTCTTGCGGTAAGAGATCGGCCGCGGCGACCTGAAGACCAACGAAAACGGCAAGGGAAACGGCGAGCGATAACGGGCGCGGTGCGAGCGGAAAGGGAAAGGATATGTGCATTTCTTTAGGAGTGTCGTGACGTGGTTTTTCCCTACCTTGACGGAGCGCTCACTGCATTAAAAGTCCATCAGAACCGGTGCTCGAGGAGATCGGCGGCGAAGCTCGGCCCGCAGCTTCTTGAAATCCGCTTCAGTCTCGGCTTCCTCGCCGGCGGCGACGACGCGATCGCCCGCCTTCACCAGCGCGATTTCAACGTCGTCGTGGCCTCGATCAAGCGCAGCAGGGGGGGGCCGCCGGCGACTGCCGCCACCCGCTGAGATCGAATAGACGTTCACCCGCGCCTGCCTGTCGCGCTCTTGCACTCTGATCTCGCGGGTTGAGCGCGAGGAGCCGATGCGCTACCTTGAGCACGGGCGAAGGTCGCGGCTCGTCCGGCTGACATCCGCGAGGCGGCCGCCGACTTCGCGCGACGGTGAGCAGCAGTCTTACCCTCCCGGAACGGCAAACGTCCTCTCCGTTCCGTGATTGACGTGACGCTCTCGATCAAGGTGCGGTGAGCGCCGCGTCGTTCGCCTCCTCCGGAACACCGATGAGGATGCTGCCCTCGCCATTGGCGCGGGCTACTCCCTCAGGCGTACTCGGCGTGAGGCACTTCTTTGCGCGTTGCTCGTCGAGAATCGCCTGCAACTGCGGCCGTACGTCTTTGGCTTCCTGCGTTTCGAATTGCGGGGAGGTGAGATTGAACTGCTCGATTGGATCGGTGGTGAGGTTGTACTGCTCGTACTGGTCCGGCGGGTCCTGCGGCGGCAAGAGGCTGAGCAGATTTTGATTGGTGATCAGTCCCGCGTACGGTGTTTTGTACTTCTGCGAGTAGACCGAGTACTTCCACAACGTGTCGCCGAGCTGCATGACGATGCTCTCAACTTGATTCGGCGTCGTCACCGATTGCCACTGCCGGTTGCCGACGACCTGGCTGAGTCCCTGGCTCACGTCGTCGTAGGTCATGAAGAACACCGGGTCGTTCGGAACGGTGCTCGTGCCGCGCACCACGCCGGAAAGATCGCGCCCCACCAGCGGGCGTGTTTCGTTATGGGAAAGGGCGAGTTTCTTCGCGGCCTGATCGGTGTCGACGCCGGCGAGCCCGAGGAGCGTGGGGAGGAGGTCGGCGTGGGAGGTGAGGCCCGACTCACTGCGCGGCGTGTCACCGAACAGCGGGCTGGTGATGATCAGCGGAACGTGGATCGTCTCCTCGTACGCGTTGTACCACTTCTGATGCATGCCGCCGTGCGCTCCAAGCATGTCGCCGTGATCGGTCGTGAAGACGACGATCGTGTTCTCGAAGAAGCGCGACGTCTCGAGGCGCTGGTACACCTCTTTGATGTACTTCTCGACGTCGATCTGCAGGAAGTAATAGAAGCGCCGGTAAAGCTCGATCGTGGGCTGAGGGAGGAACATCTGCGGATAGGCCGCGACGTAGCTGGCCTGCGCGGTTGGCTTCGTGGAGAGATTTTCGGTCGCGGTGGGCGGCGGCGGGATCCGCGGCACCTGGTCCGGCGTCGGATACGGAAGTCCGAAGCCAGGCGGCGGCGCTGCCCAGAACAGACCGAAGAACACGATGTCGTGCGGATTGACGAACGAGTTCACGAGGAGCCACGGCTGATCGTCGCTGCCCGCTTCGAGATCGTCGATCAGCGACAGTCCCTGATGTTTGTAGCCAGGATCACGGACCCAGCCGGTGTTGGCCTTGGCCTGCCCGTGCGGCTCGGGTCCGATCCATCCGGTGAAGCCGAAGTCGTTCAGACGATCGGCGGCTTTGTACGCTTCGACGTTCTTGAGTATCGGCTCGCCGTCGTCGAGGTTCGACATCAGTGAGCTATGCGTGCCGGGGATCTCGATGTCGGCGTGGGAGATGTGCCACTTGCCTTTGTAGTAGGTGCGATAGCCGGCGGCGCGGAACCAGTCGCCCATCGTGGGGACCGTGTTGGGATCGAGCCACGACATCCCGGGGTCCCAGGCCGTCTTTCCCATGCCGTCCGTTTGCGAGACTCCGTGGAGCGTCGGGTACTGTCCCGTGAAAATGGAGGTGCGGCTCGGCGCGCACGCGCTGGACTGCACGTAATGACGCTGGAACTCGAGCCCGCGCTCGCGGAACAAGCGCTGGGCGACGAGGTTCTCGGCCATCCATGCTTTGAGCTCCGGCCCGTCGTAGACCGTTGGGTAGCGTAGTTCATCGACCATGAAGAGAAGGATGTTGGGTGCTTTCGGCATACTGGAGGAGAGGCGCGAAAAGGGAAAATCCCTACCCGGCGTTGGGCAGAAAATAGTGAGGGCAGATGGCGAAGCCGCCATATCCGGGCTTCCTTCTTGACTTCCGGTTGCGGCAGACCTAGCTTGCTTACGCAATGGAGGACGTATGGCTACGACGAAGGGATCTCCGGACCGGTTTATTGGCATTTCTATTGAGGACTTCTTCGAGCAGACCGACGCACAGACGAAGGCGGGCCGCTACAGCGACGGAACGGAGATGAAGCCTGTTGTTCGTGACGCTCTGCAGAATTTTTCCAAGAGTCTGCGAGGGCAGCAACTTCGGATCTCGAGCTACGTCTTCGCCTTCTCCCGGCACGTCGTCATTTTCATTGATTTCTAAGAATCGTGAATGTGACGTTGGATCGTGCGGGTGGGTGGTTGTCGGGGCTCGCGGCGGAGCGCGCAGACGAGCTGACTGCGCGCGAGCTGGCGATGCTGCTTTTCGGACTCGCCACAACAGAACGAATCGGTGACGCCGAGGGAATGGCTGTCCGTCTGCTGGACGGCCCCATTGATGAGGAGATCGCGGCCGGCCGGTTCGCAATGCCGCTGCTGACGGCGCGAGCGCTTCCAAGCGACAGCCGTTCGCGCCAGGCCTTGCTCGCTGCATGCGCAGAGCGCGAGCCGCCGCCGGGCCTTCGGTGGGACGTTCCCCTATCCGACACGCTCCTTCCGTATGCCGCACCGGCAGATGCCGTTCGCGAGATCTGCGGAGAGATCGCGGTTGCATCGGATTTCGGCCTTCGCGAGCCGGTCCTGCGGTATCGCGACGATCTCCGCTGCGTCCTCGCCCTCTGGACTTTCTGTTTCATTCATGAGCGCGATCTGGAAATGGTCTGTCCGCTCGGACGGGCAATGGCCTTCGCCGGATTCTCCAGCGCCGGCGAGCACAGCGACGCGATTCAGTTCATCCTCGAGCAGCAGCGCGATGACGGCCACTTTTGCGCGGACGAGTTGTCGGCCGCCGCACAGGCAAAGACCCAACCTGGCTTCGATGTAGTCCGCGAAGTCTATCTTCCGTTGACGGTAGGTGCGGTGTGGACGCTGTCAGCATTGTGAGCAGCGTTGACTTGGTCGAGAGCCGGGCGCTCGACTGGATCGAGTCATCGTTTCGCTTCTTCGATCCGCTCACTCATGTCAGCCCCAAGCGCACGGTCTTCGCCATGAAAGGTGCGGCTGAGGTGGCGATGCTCTGCAGTCTGGCGCTGCGCCAGGCCCGGAGGCCGCGATATGCCGCGCTCGCGGAGCGCATCTTCGGCATCTTTCGCAATGAGGCAGTGCAGGAACATTTGATCCGGAATCCCGCGTCGGTGCCGTCGCTCGGTCTTTATGCATCGCTGCGCCTCTGCGGATTCGAGGATCTTCGCTACCGGGCGCGCATTGAAGCGCTCCTCCATTCTGGCTATCTCGAGGCGACGGAGCGATCACCGTCCAGTGAGCTCGATTACGTTCACTCGCTGCATCACGCCGGCTTCCCGGTACCCGAGGTAGCGAACGTCTATCGGCGCACGCTGACCGGACATCATCCGCCGCTCGATCCGTTGACGAACGAAGATGTCTACACGATCACGCACACCATCTTTTTCACCACGGATTTCGGCCGGATCGATCCGCCATTTTTCAGCGGCGACGACCGCCGTTGGTTTCGCCTCGCGCTTCCGCGTCTTACGGCTTTCTATCTCCGGCGCGCCGACTGGGATCTCTCCGCGGAGTTGTTGATTACCCTCGGCGCGACCGGGACCACTGACGTTCCGGAGTTCGTCCGCGGGTGGGAGCTGCTGCTGAAGGTGCAGAATGAGGACGGCTCCTACGACGGACCGGTCGACAAGCTGAAGGACGTTGGCGCACCCGCCGTCGAGCCTGAGTGGGCCGTTTTCCGCGACAACTACCACACCACACTGGCCGTACTGTTGGCGATCGTCACAGCGCCGCCGGAAACCGCAGCGCGATAGCGCGCGAACGTTTTTTTGCGCGAGATTTAGCGAAGCACCGTAACTCGAGCTCGCGACCTCGGCGTGAAAGGCCGGACACTTGAGAGGCATAGCCTCGAAGACGCCACACATTCGTCTGGCCAACACTCTTCCACGCTGAAACCGATGCCGTGAGCGCGATTCCTCGCTCACCATCCGCGAAGTGACGCAGCTCACGGGCGCCCGGTCATTCCGTACCTAAATTCCTCCTCCTGCGACCAACATCCTCACGGCAGGCATCGAGTGATGCCTGGCACTTCACGAATTACTCTTTTTCTCTCTCTCTCAATCAACAGGAGGCAACATGCGTTCGATACACCGGTTCTCTCTCCCTCTCCTCATCGCCGCCGCTGCGGCACTGCTTCCCCTGATCGCCTTCGCGGGCAATGCGGAACATCAACCCGCGCGCCTGATCGCGACCGCCAGAGCGATCGAATGGCGTCCGGCGATCGATGCAGCGGGCGCCCTTCTCTCGCTGCAACGGCCGGACGGCGATGTCATCACCGAGACATTCGCAGCCGGACGGAATCCGATGCTGCGGCTGGACGGCATGGCCGATGGGATCTACGCGTACGAGTTACGTTTCGCGCAGGCGGATTCCGCGCCGCTGGTGCAGTCCGGCTCGTTCATGGTCGCGAATGGAGCGATCGTCCGGCCGGACGCGATCGAGCACTTATCGCTGAGGACACCCTTACACCCGGAGCCGCAGCCGTTCTACGCGGATTTTGTCTCCGCTGCCGGCGGCGTCTGCGCCGGTGCCGATTGCACGAGCACCGAATCGTTTGGGCTCGCCACCGCCAAACTGAAGGCCAACAACACGCGACTCAAGTTCGAAGACACCTCGACGAGCGTGGGCTTCCCAACCACCGACTGGCAACTGAGCGCGAACGACACGTTCAGCGGCGGGCTGAACAAGTTCTTCGTCGAGGACCTTACCGCCGCGACTGTTCCGCTGTTGATCGAAGGCGGCACGCCGACGAACGCGCTCTATCTCGACAGCACCGGACGGATTGGCCTGGGCACATCCACTCCCGCCCGGAACCTGAGCATCAGCGATTCAATCTCGCCCACAATCCGCATGGAACAGAGCGCATCACCGTTCCAGGCGTGGGACATCGTGGCGAACAACAACAATTTCTACGTCCGCGACATCAATCACGAGTTCAATCCGTTCATCATCCGTTCGTCCACGCCCGACAACACGCTCGTCCTCGATTCCACCGGCCGCCTCGGCCTCGGCGTCTCGGCGCCGCTCTACCAGATTCACCACAGCAGCGGCGCGCGTCTCGACGCCGGCAACTGGGTGAATGCGTCCAGCCGCGCGGTGAAACAGGACATCCATCAGCTCGACGGCGACGCGGCATTGAGCGCGTTGAAAGCACTGGAGCCGGTGACCTTCGCATACAAGGCAAACCCCGCCGAGATGAACGTCGGCTTCATCGCCGAAGACGTGCCGGACCTCGTCGCCACCGCCGACCGCAAGGGACTCTCAGCGATGGACATCGCCGCCGTACTCACGAAAGTCATCCAGGGCCAGCAGCGGACGATCGAAGATCTGCAGACGCGCCTGCAACGCCTCGAACGGAAAGAGCAGTAACGACGATTCCGCGCCCTCCGGCGTGACCGCCGGAGGGCGCGAGAAGATCGTCCTGGGGTGTGCGAAAGTGCGCTGAAAACACGAAAACCGCCGAAGTG